>JAYVXV010000197.1:0-15952 GCA_043784905.1 Holophagaceae bacterium
CCTGCGCTCGCGCCGCCGGACATGGCCCCTGCCACCGCGGATGCGCCCCCGCCAATGCCTGGCGTAGGTCCGAGGTTCACTTCTTGAAGCGCGATGCTAAGCCCCTGGGCCTGCGCGAGCGCGTTGAGGTAGCGATCCCGATCCGACACATAGCCCGTGAGAGCTTCCAGCACTGAGGCAAAAGAGGCGCGGCCCACCTGGTACTGCGCGATGGCGGACTGCACGGTGGCTTCGGATTGGGTGAGGAGGCCCGTCCGGTAGATGGCGATGATCTCCTTCGCAGCGGTCAATTGGTCCAGGCGCATTTGAGTCTGCTGCGCGAGAATCTGCCGCAGGTTTTCCAGGGTCTTCTCACCTCCACGCGCCAGTGCCTCATTCTCGGCGATGGCGCGCTGTTGTTTGGTCCGGGCATAGATCGGCAGGCTCACGCTAAACCCCACCTGCCACATGGGCGCCAGGGCCCCGCGCGGCATCACGCCTGCGGACACCGAAAAATCAGGACGCAAATCGAGACGGGCCAGATCCACCCGACTTTGGGAATGACGGAGGTGATGCTGCGCCTCGATCAGTTCGGGGCTGCGTCGCACTGCGTCCGCCAGCGCGTCCGCTGGAGCCTCCGCCACCGACAGGGTCTCCAATGACACCGTGGTCTCGATTTGGGCCTCTAGGGGCCGGGAAGCCAATCGGTTCAGCTCGGTGATGCGGTTTCGTTCCTCGGCGATGAGTCCGGCCCTCGTCTGCTTAAGGCGCGTGCGTTCCACCTGGGCCCGCAGCAGGTCCACCTGATTGCCTTGGCCGGTTTCGTAACGGATCTTCGCGATGGCCTCGGCCTTCTCCCAGAGCAACTCCTGATCTTTGAACAACAGGAGCTGCCCCCGCACCAGCAGCAGACCCATGTAGCTGCGCCGCACGTCGGCTTCCAGACTCAGGCGGATGCGCTCCAGGCCTGCTTCCGCGGCCTTAACGCCCTGTTGGACCACCTCGGCGCGAAGCCGTCGCTTTCCGGGGTAGGGAAAGGCTTGGGTGGCCATGATGGTGCCCCAGGTCGTCTCCATGCGGCCGTACTCGATGCGGTTGAAACTGTCGTTCTGGTAGCCCAGGGAAAGGATCGGATCCGGCAGACTGCTGGCCTGAGGCACCCTTTCCTTTTCGGCGACGACGCCTTCCGTGGCTCCCATCAGGTCGGGGTTTCTACTCAGTGCCTCCTGAACGAGACCTTGAAGGATGGGATCTTGAGATGACAACGAGGATGAGGGTGGTGCCTGGGCCAGGCCAACCTGCGCGAGCAGGAAAGGCAAGGTAACCAGGCGCGGCAAAGCGCGCATAGAAACTCCAGGAAGATGAGATTCAGCAGACGAAAAGAATCTGCGGACTCAAATCCGGAAAACACCCAGCAAGGCCTGCGGGTTCGGTGGGGCGGATGGGTCGGATGGGTCGCTTTGTATCCCAACAGTGAGGGCCCGAATCTCCTTTTGGCTTCGGTCAGCCTTCGCTATTCCCACCGGCCAGGGAGAGGGCTCTTGGGGTTTGGAGCGTGAAGATACAGCTTGATCTCCACCTTCGGAAACCACGACTTCGATCCCATGAGTCCTATGGGAAGGCGCGTTCGGAGCGCTAGGACCCGGACAAGGCGCCGATCCCGCCGGAGGGCAGCAATCAGGCATCTGGGTCGGCGGCAAATCACAAGGGCAGCAAGAAGATGTTTGGGTTGCCAAATCAGGCAGGTTCCCACCCTGGATGGCGAAGGCCAACACCACAGCAAAAATTGTCTGGAGAAGACGGCGCATGGGAAATCCTGGAATGGTCCCTGTCTAGTAGATGCTCGAACCCGCATTGTATTCCCGTTTGAAAAGAGAAAAGAATCTGGAACCGCAGATTTCGCAGATTCACGCAGATTGATACCAAGTCGCGCTCAAAAAGGTAGAAAGAAGCCACTGATGAACTCAGATGAAATTCCAAGATTCCGGCTCAAGATCGCTTCGCGAGGCGCCTGAATTCCATTCGCTCAGCTGGCGCACGACGGATCTTTTCGCACCTTGGCGGCTCAATAACTAATGACTTTGAATGGAGCGGGCGATGGGGATTGAACCCACGACATCAAGCTTGGGAAGCTTGCGTTCTACCGCTGAACTACGCCCGCAGAGATGCTCATGGTAGCTGGGATGGGAAGGCTTGCCAATCGTGGCCGGAAACGCGCTGGAATGGGAGGCCTGCGGCCGACATTAAGAGCCCTTCGAGGTTGCTCGGCGAAACACCCATCGCATCGGCCTGCGGCCGACATAAGGAGCCGTAGCAAAATAACCATAACGGCACTGGTTATTTTTCAACGGCTCCTAATGTTTTCCCTTGGTCTCGACCAGTCGCTTGGCTTCGCGCCTCAGGATCTCGGGAATATTCTTATCTTTTTGCATGAGCTTGAGATCTGATTCGATGAGCCGCTTCACCTGATTCATGGCAATGGGGACCGGGGTGCGGGGATTCATCGTGAGGTTTTTCATGATGGTGTATTTCTTCATCCACTCGCGGTTCATGGAGATGACGCGCAGCACTTCTTCTTTCACGGTCCGCATTTGGGAGATGTAGGCCACTTCGCCTTCACCGATGCGGGGATTTCGGATGACGTTCACTTGGATCAAGCGGTTGGATTCGCGAATGAGCAGCGTGCGCTCCTCTTTACCACCCTTGATGGCCAGCATGATTTTCTGGTTGGTGCGCAAGCGCATGACGCGTTGAGTAAGACTCAACGGAATTTCATTGCCATCCGAGTCAATAATGGGTTTCAGCAACCGTTCCCGCACTTGTTCGGGTTTTTCTTCTGGATCCTCGCTGACGGGCTCCGTGGATGTTTCTTCTTCGATGGGTGCTTCGGATGGCATGGGAAGTTCGGCCCAAGCCTTGTCCAGCTTGCCTGCGGCGACTTCGTCCAAAATTTCAAGGCGCTCTTCAAAGATTTCCTTGGTGGCCGTACCGAGGACGTGGAAGCGGTTCTCGTTCACCCGGCGCTTGATGTTGTAGTCGCCCTCGGGATGTTCTTCAATGAGGTCCAGAATGCGCGGGCGCTTCAGCCACATCACCTGGTTGTTGAGCGGAATTTCCAGGACCGAACCTGGTAGCGAAAGGATTGATTTTTCCATCCATTCTGCGGTGAGATTTTCGTGCAACAGCGCCTGCTCTAGCAGCGCGGGCTCTTTACGATAGAGGAGAATAACGCCCAGCATGGTGGGGTCTTCCACTGCGCCCGAAATGGCATTGGAGAGCAGGCTCTCTGGCATCCCTACCAGCGTTTCCAGTGCCCTGGGCGCGAATTGAGATTCGCTGAATATCGCAGACGCTATGGCATGTAGAAGATCCGGCGGCGGCACCGGCAGACTGCCGCCCAACAAAGCCATGGCCATCGGCTCGGGTAGCTGGTTGGCGATGAAGCGTTCAACGAGAGGGTGCATCTGGGCTCCGGAGGGGCCGCTTAGAGCGCCCCCCAACATCAGACTAGCGCATCAGACGCAATCCCCGCGGTGGGATGAAAAGGGGACTCAGGCATCAGGCATCAGACCGCGTTGTTGTGGGTCGCTTCGCATATTTGCAGTGCGGAATGCCCCATCCAAAACCAACAATGAAGCCCGAAGCCTGAAGTCGGTGTTCTCAACTGCAAAATCCAGGTTAATTCCCCTGTCCCTCCGGCGGTACTTCGGTCTCGGTCTCCGGCGCGGTGGGTGGCAGTTCGGGTGGATTCTTGGGCCGCAGCCACTGCCCTGCATCCCCGAAATGCCCGACCCAGACTTCGCCCACACTTTGGCCGTGTCGGATGGGGTGGCCGCCCACCTCCACCGTCACTACGCCCGCATTCTCGAGTGTGATCGTGAACGGTCCCTTCACCCGGGTCATCCAGGGTTCCGACACTTGCAGGGTGCGGTGTTCGTCGAAACCCTGAGCAACGATGCGCGCCCCGCTCGCATCCTGCGCCCGAAGGCTAACCAAGAAACCCTGATCATTTCGGGGCACTTCGGGCACCAATTCCCCGAGAACAGGAAAAGGGACATTCGGCCCCGGCGGGAGCGGATGGGATTCAGCCATCGGTCGCGCAGTACGATTCGGAAGCGAGGGGCCGGAATCCAGGGCACCGGTTTTTAGATTCCGCCCCGGAACCACCAACCAAGCCATGAGCCCGATGGAACCTGCGGTGATAGCGCCCATCACAATTCGCTCCAGCCGCTCCCGTTTGGGGTCTGAGGTTTCCTCGGCCATACCGCCGGGAAGTGCCTGCCACGCGGAATCAAACTGAGCCGGATCCAAACCCAGGCGCTCCGCCACCTGCCGCGCCAAGGGCCGCTCTTGGCCAGTGGGCAATTGTTCGTAAACATCCGCTTCGAGGGAACGCAGCACTGATTCCAGGAGGTTCAAATCCCGCGCAAGGCGCTCCTGACTCAACCCCTTGGCCTCCCGCGCTTGGCGGAAAATGGCTCCCAGCGTTCTATCGTCACTCATGAAAAATCATCCAGATCACGCATAAGATTCAGCCCAAAAAACGGAACACAGAACACAGAGAAAAAAGAGGAAGGCCACAGAATGGGCCGTGCTGCATCGCCCAGTGGCCGCTCGCCTGAGGCGAGGCCGCCGCGTGCGGCGGTGATGCGGCCACAGCGCCTAGGGTTTCCAGCCCACGGGAGTATCAGCGATCACTCGCGAGAGCTGATCGCGCCGATCTCCACGGTTGAGGCGTCGATCATCAAGGGTGCCACGATGGGCCATGACATCCGCCAGGGTCGCTTGCAGGTCATCGGGGGTCAGAAATTCCCGGCCCGCGAGCCAGGCCTCGGCCTGGGATAGGGCCAGCCAATGCCGGGCAGCACGCGTGGAGCAGAAACCGCCCGTATCGCGGATGCGCGAAACCACGCGTTCCACGTAATCCAACACCGCTTCGGACACTTTCACCTGAAGCACCGAGGCCCGCGCCTGGCGCCATCCGGCCAGATCCAGGCTCGGCACCAAGGTGTCGAGACGTTCAGCACCCGCTTCGTTGGTGAGAACTTTGCGCTCATTGATGGGGTCGGGATATCCAAGATGAAGCACGCAGGCGAAGCGATCCAATTGCGATTCCGGCAGTGGGAAAGTGCCCGCGTGGTCCATGGGATTTTGGGTCGCCACGACAAAGAAAGGGTCCGGCAGAAGATGGGTGGTCCGGTCCAGCGTCACCTGGCCTTCAACCATGACTTCCAGCAACGCGCTTTGGGTCTTGGGGCCGATGCGGTTGAGCTCATCCAAAAGCAAAACGTTGCAGAAAACCGGCCCCTGTTGGAATCGGAAAGTCTTAGCCTCCGCGTCCCAAAGGTGAACGCCCAACAGGTCCGAAGGGAGTAAATCATTGGTGCCCTGCACCCGTTGGAAACTGCCGCCCAGCAGCCTGGAAAGGCCCTTCGCAAGGGTCGTCTTCCCTACCCCAGGCAAATCCTCAAGCAGCACATGGCCGCCGGACAAAAGCACCGCCAACGCCCGCCGCACCTGCACACCCTTGCCGACCACCACTGCGGAAAGCGCGTCCAACCCCTTGCGCACTTTACCCCTGAGTTCCGAGACGGAGGCCGAGACAGAGGCATTGTCCTGGGCAACGTCAGGGGCGGATGCAACGAATGTCGGGGTCATGGCGCTCCAACTTCAAGGGTTCTATGTTCGCAGATCTGCCTAGAACGTGCGCGACATCCGGCGAAAAGATCCGTCATTCGAGCGTGATCCCATGTTCTTTCGCCCGAGTCGCGAAGGCCCGAAGCGTGAGGCCCAGTGAGGCTGCGGTGATGACAGGATCATCTTTATGGGCCGCCAGGGCGCGACGCAGAAGCGCCGCTTCGGTGTGATGTTGCGCTTCCTTAAGCATGGATTCGAGAGGCCCTTGCTTGGGCCAGGGCAACACCGTGCCACCCATGGCCCCGAGCATGGGTGTCGCCGCCAGTTCACGGATTAGCATGCCTTCGGAAGACCGCAGAGACTGCGAGGCCGTCCACGCCAATTCCCGCGCATTGCCCGGCCAGGGCCGCACCAATAATTGCTTTTCGGTGTTTCGATCCAAGCCCGGTGCCAAGCGCCCATCCCGCGTGGCGACTTGTTCGAGCAAGGCGCAGAAAAGCGGGATGATGTCCTCTCGGTGATCAGCAATAGGTGGAATTCCAAAACGCAGCACCCCCAGTCGAAGTCGGGCGCTTTCAGGGACCGAGTCTTCATTCGCGCAGGTCCCCATCCATTGAAGACCCTGTCCTAGTGGCGCGTTCATGGCTCGCAACAAGGCACCCGAGCCCTCTGGACTTAGGTGTTCAAGGCCCTGGATGAGCAGGCTCCCGCCTTGGAGAAGCCCGAGCGTCGAATCCGGAAAACTGAACGCATCCGCCGCAGTCAATGAAAGGAAGGGGCCCCGGGGATGCCGGAGCGAATGGAGCCGACGCGCGGCGCGCGCTTTGCCTGCGCCACGGGGGCCAATGAAAAGCGCCGGCGCTTCACTATCCGCCCCGGAGCGAAGGTCTGCATCCAGAGCCCGCATGACCGGTGATATGGCCACCCAGGGCTCCCGTGGATCCGGTGGTGGCGCGCCCACAAGGGCTCGCAGGCGGTCCATGGTGGCGAGAAAAATATCCATATCGAAAGGCTTGGGCAGAAAATCTTCCGCGCCTAATCGCATGGCTTCCACAATGTCCTTGGGCTCGGCAAAGGCGCTCATCAGCACCACCCGCAGACCCGGAAAATGGCGCTTGGCGCGGCGAATAAGTTCCAAGCCACTGAAATTCGGCAAGCGTAAATCTGTCACCAATACTTCAGCACCGCCGGACTCCATCCACTGAATCGCTTCTTCGGGATCCCCCGTTGCCCGCAGTTCCCATCCACTGCCCGCCAGCGCCTGCATCAGGAGCTTCCGAAAACTATCCTTGTCTTCCACCAGGATGAGGCGCATGGAGATAAAGCTAGCAGCCTTTCCCGGCGGGATGCCGCTAAGAGCGTGTTCAAAAGAAGAAAGAAGCCGCAGATGAACACCGATAAAAACATGGCTCCGCTGCTGTGATTTCGGCCCAAAATCGCTTCGCGAGGCGTAGCGCCTGCGGGCCCAAGGCCCGCAAATTCAGGTAGCCCGGCGCGGATCACGTTAGGGGCCTTTATACCTTCGGGCACCAAGACGTGAGGCCGTCGCCGGGCCACCTGAATTCATCCGCGAAGCTGGCACATGACGGATGTTTTCGCGTCTCCTATTCGCGTCATTCGCGGTTTCAAATCTTTTGATTGAAGCTTGGTTTCAGCCGCGCCCTTCGATGAACCTCCGTGACTGAGCTTCGGCCTGGGCATTGAAAAGGGTTCCGCCTTCCACCAAATTTAGTCCTTCGTGTCGCGCCCATTTCGAGAAAGCCGTGTCTTCTTTGTAGATCCATTCCACAGCCCAGCGCAGGGACGGGCGCGCGGCCTCCAATAATTCGGGAAAGGGCGCAGGATCACCCGCATTCATGCCAAGGCTCGTGGCCTGAATGACGCCGATGGGCCCAAAACTACGCACGACCGTCGCGTCTACGAGATGCTTTCGGGAAACCTGCATGAAGGGGCGTTCCTCTTGCGCCAGCATCAAGCGCGTACTCTCTGCGACGCCCCCGCTGCCCAGCAATAGAATAGGGCCGGGAGGTAGTTGCTCCAGGGCGTTCCACAGAGCTTCGGCATCCGTATTGGCCCCCTGCCAGCGCCCCTTCAGGCTCGGCCGCCAGAGCGTATTGAGCGGGCCCTGAAGTCCCAGTGTTGGAGGCAGTGATCCCTTCAAGGGCGCGGTGATGCTGAGCCCCAGGACCTCCAATGCGTCCAAAGTCTGCAAAGCTTCACCGGCGTCACTCGATTCCAACGGGAGGTAGATGAAGTTTTTCCCCGCCGCGCGAAATCGCGCATTGTGGAAAGCCGGACTGCGGGAATGGAGCACCGGCTCGCCCATCACGCCGAACAGCCCCGTGGCCCCGGTTGCGAACTGACAGCCCCACGCTTTCATCGTGGCAAGCCGCACTTGGCCTGGCGCTGCAGCCATACCGTCATCTGGCGCGGCATACGTGAAAGCCCCACCCCAGGCTCGTTGCAAGCACCGGCTCGCCACCCCTTTTGGACCCATCAGGAATGCAGAAAGTGCGACACGCGGTTCGTTCATGCGCCTCAAGGAGGCTTTCAACCGCGCATTGTCGGTCAGGTTTGCCGCGTGACCCACCCACTTAAAGGCATCGCCAGCGGGCAGGAATTTTAGACGTTCATCGAGATCAAAAATGCCGGGTTGCACATGCACCGAGCGCAACACCTTCACACCGGGTCTGAGCGACTCCAGCCACGGCGCGATCTCAAGGTCCCATTCCAAGTCCACCCACAAAGGCCCAGCTTCCACGGCTTCGCGGAGCCGCGCCAGGCGCGAATTCTCATCACTTGACCAACGCCCATAGTCTGAAACGCGGCGGCAAGTCACAAGGCAGCGACCCTTCAGCTCGCGGACCATTTCGGCTGCATCCTTCTCCGGAAAAAGATCCAGCCGTAACTCAGGCAGCGCGTCCTCCGGCAACGCCTTCGAGCAGGCCATGGCCTCATCCCAAGTGGGATGGGTGAGGGTGACGATGAAGAAAGGGAGGGCCACAGATGACTCACGTAAAAGCTATTGCCGCAGGTTTCGCAGATGAAAAGACAAAGGCATTCAAACGCATTTCACCATTTTAGGATTTTTATCTGTGTCATCTGCGGCTTCTTTTCAGTCTGTGGTTTCATTTCTCGTTAGAATCAGCGGCTTTCTTAGCCGCCTGCCAGGTCGCTTCCATCTCGGCGAGGGTGCGCTGATCCCAGCCTCCGTGGGCTTTGGCGTCATCCTCAACTTTTTCAAAGCGGCCCTTGAATCGCATCATTTGACGGCGCAGGGCGCGGTCCGGATCTACTCCTTTTTTGCGGGCCCATTGCATCAGGGAAAAGATCACGTCGCCGAACTCTTCCTCCACCCGCAGCTCATCACTCTCCGCCTGAAGTTCCGAGATTTCTTCGACCACCTTGTCCAAAACGCCTTCCATATTTGGCCATTCAAATCCGACCTTGGCACAACGCTGACCTATTTCCATGGCTTCTTCCATCGGCGATAGACTCGCGGGGATTCCTTCCAGCAGGCGCCTTTCCTGCGCTTGGCCTTTGGCTTGGCGCTCTTCTTGTTTGATGGCGTCCCAGTTCACCAGCACCTGGTCGGCGCCGTTCACCGATTCATTTCCAAAGACGTGAGGATGCCTTCGCACCAACTTGCGGACGATGGATTCCTCCACGTCACGCAAATCCCAGGCGCCACGATCCGCAGCTATTTGAGCGTGAAATACCACCTGCAGCCAGAGATCCCCCAGCTCTTCGCAGAGGTGGGCCTCACTCATTGAATCACCGGGAACGTGCGCCGCCAGCGCGTCTAGCACCTCGGCGGCTTCTTCACGCAAGTACTTCGCGAGCGTCTGATGATCTTGCTTTAAATCCCATGGGCAGCCCGTCCCAGGTTTGCGAAGGGCGGACATGAGCGCCGGAAGCGTGGTTGGAGTCGAGGTCAAGGCTTCACCCTTTCATACCGATTCGCATTCAAAAAATAAAGAGGACTCACCACAGAGGCACAGAGAAAACAGAGTTAGCCACGGCAGGTAAGTGCGGGGCGATGCTCACCATCGCTCAGCATCGCTCAGCATTGGGGGGGAGGGTTCAGGCCCGTTCAGCAGGTCTCGGTGTCCACTGTGTCTCTGTGGTGAATTATCTTTGGGACGCAACTTGGTATCAATCAATTCCTCCGCCCCGCACAACTTCCCTGCTAACGCGCTGGCCGCGACGGTGGCTGGGCTGGCCAACCACACCTGCCCTGGCCCACTGCGGCCTGGAAAGTTTCGGTTGATGGCGCTGATGGTGACCTGGTCAGAGGAAGCGCTCACTCCAGGACCCGCGTTGATGCAGGCACCACAAGAACTGCCCAGCACGGTGGCACCAACGGCTTCGAAGGCCTCGAGCCAGCCTTGAGTTTCGGCGTAAAGCCGCACGTCTTCGCTGCCGCACTGGACGAAAAAACGCACCCCTTCCGGCACCCGGCAACCCAATTCCCGGGCGGTCTGCACGATTTCGTAAGCGCGTTGAATATCCTCGCGCTTGCCTCCGGTGCAGCTTCCCAAATAGGCGATGTGAATGGGAATGTCCTCTTGGATGTCTCTCAAAAGTACGCCGTTCCCGGGGTCTCCGGGCCGCGCCAGCATGGGGCCGAGCGCATTGCAGTCCACTTCAATCGTGTGGGCATACTCCGCGCAGGGATCACCTTGCATCCAATCTTCTAACCTAATCTCTATGCCTCGGCGCTCACGGATGAAACGGACGGTTTCTTGGTCGGGCGCCACGAGTCCCGTGAATCCGCCGATCTCAGCGGCCATGTTGGTGAGCGTGGCGCGCTCATCGGTGTTCATGTGCGTGATGGCCTCGCCGATATATTCGACCACGTGGCCGATGGCCTTGCCTTCGCGAATGAATGACAGCGCAAGCAAGTGCAGCACCAAATCCTTGGCGGCGACACCCCGCCGCAATCGGCCGTTCAATTGCACGCGCAAGGTCGGTGGCACGGTCACGCGCACATCGCCAGTGATCCAGGCATTGGCAATATCCGTGGTGCCGACGCCGAAGGCGAGGCAACCGAGGGCCCCCGCGTGAGGGGTGTGGGAGTCCGTTCCGACGATGACCTGGCCTGGTTCCGCGTAGCGCTCCGCCATGATGGAGTGGCAGATACCTTCGGAACCGTCTCCATTCGGAAGCTCGCCGTGAAGGCGGATTCCGTGTTTTTCACAGAAAGATTCCTGAACTGTCTTCAGGTTTTGTGCCACGTCGAGGAGGCCGGATTGCTTGCGCGCTTCGCTCATGGTGTGGCGCAGAAAGGTCAGATGATCCCGGAAGGCCAGAATGCTGGCGACATCCCGAAAGACGACCTCATCGCCCATCGCCTGCGAAAGAAAACTAGCGGCCATGGGTGTCACATACTCGTGGGAGAAACGCCAATCCGCGTGAACGAAAAGACCATCGCCAGGCTTTACCGATTCAATGCCAATGAGGTTTTTTGAAGCATCGGCGACGGCGTGGCGGGCGATTAATTTTTCGGCGAACGTTTGGGGTCTTTGCCCGTGGTCCGGCAACGACACGGTAATGTCGCCCTTCAATCTGGCCGCATTGAAAGCGAACAAACCACCGCGCCTGACAATCATCGCGGTGATGGGATCCAGGCCATTTGTAAACGAATCCAACGAAATAGTTTCGCCCGCACGAATGCGCTCGATCAATCCGAAATCTGTGGACGTCAACAGGCCCAGGTTCTGACAATTCTGGCGGTAGATGCGCTCAAAGCTTTCAGCGATGACCAGCCGGATTCCTGCGGCCATTTCTGCATAGGGGCTGGCTTCGCGACTGCTGCCTTTGCCACGGCGTTGGCCCGCTACCGAGACCCCAAAACCGCCGGCCTTCACGAGGCCTTCTTTCAATGGGAATTGCTCTCCACACTTCAGTCCGAGGTAAGGATAGTCGCCCAATTTTTCATCAAAGTGATAACAGATCCACGCTGGTGTAATTTCGTCGGTGCTGATCTGATCCCGCAGTGGCAGCGCGTCTTCAAGCGAAAGATCCTCGCCTTGAAGCTGGCGGACAATCGCTTCGGGGTTCTCACTGAGAAACAAAATGCGGCTATCGAATCGAATCTGGTCGGGGAGCGTCATCGGGTCCCCTTCGCCTTCTTCTGAATTTCGCGCAGCGGTTGCTTGAGTTTTTCAGCGGCGCGCTTGGCGTCTTCAAACTCCGGCTGATGGATACTGCTAGCGGGCCAGGAGCCCTGCTTCAGCGACACCGCCTCGCCATCCACATCCACGCTCGAAAAATTCCGCTGCGCTTCCAGGCGCTGCAAGGGCCAGAAACGAAGCCCCAAGGTCGGCAGTTCCGACACGATGATTTGCGAAAGGGCTTCGAGTTTTGAGGGCTCCAGGATCATGCCCAGCACCCAGCCACTGCGCCCCTTCTTAAACGTCGCGGCGGTGATCCAGACATCCAATGCACCTTCTTCCATTAGCCTCGTTTGGGTGTGGGCCACTTGCTGAGGCGTGGCGTCGTCGAGGTTGGTTTCCAGTTGCAGCAAGGCGACGTTGTCATTGAGAAGATCGGGAAGATCACCCAGCGAGAAGCGGCAGACATTGGGCGAATCGTTGAAATCCCATCCACCCGCTGCAAATGCGACCCGCCGCGGAATGAATCGGGCCGGGGCCCTTTGATGAGATGCAAATTGGGCGGCAAGGGCCGCGCCCGTCGGGGTGGTGAGTTCTTTGTCCATGGGGGCCACGCCGGGAATCACCTCGAAACCCTCCAAAAGCAAATAAGCCGCAGGAGCGGGAATCGGGTAGTCGCCATGCGCCATTTTCGTGCGACCTTTACCCACAGCAATGGCACCCACATGCGTGATGGGCTCACCTAGGGCCACCCAGCCTGCGGCGGCTAACACCACGTCCGCGATGGAATCCTTGAGTCCTACTTCGTGGAAATGAACTTGGTCGAGAGGAATTCCATGGACCCGAGCCTCAGCGCGACCCAGCTTCTCAAAAGCTCCCCGGGCGATTTCGCCCATGCGCGTCGGCAATTTTTCTTTCAGCAGGGTGTCCACGTCTTTCCACCCGAAGCCATGGGCGTGGCCACCGGGCTTGGATTCCTTGCGACGAAAGGTTGCCCGCTTCGTTCCTGATTTTAGGTCCACGTGCTCGGTAAGGCCCGCGTCCACGCGGCCCCCGATGACCACGCTGGCTTTGAGGCCTTGGATCCCGCAGCGCATCACTCGCTCCGCCCGCAATTCGAGATCCTCGAAGGGCAGGAGTCGCAAAGTGGCGCGCAGTTCACCTTCGGACGCGCCGAGCGCTAGAAACCCGCCCACCCAAATGTCGCCGGATAGGCCAGAAAAAGGATCCACCCACAGATGCGCCACGTTTTGGGTCCCCAACGAAAAAGCCCCGGCAAGCCGGGGCTCGTCTCGACTAATTCTAAATCAGTCTTTCTCTTCTTCGGCTTCGAGCTTAGCCGCTACCTCGTCGAGGTGCTGCATCAGGCGCTCCGCCAACTCCTCGTCTTCGAGGGGCTCGAACATTTCGTCTTTCACTTCAAAAATTTCGAGGCTCAGGCCTTCCTCATCGTCAGCCTTGCCTTCGTTGTGGGCCTGAACTTCGGCCAAAGGCGCCAGAACGCAGAAGTGGCGGCCCTCAAAGTCCACCTCTTCAAGGATGGCGAATTCTTCTTTTTCGCCATTCTCGTCTTCAAGTTCTACGACTTCGATCTCGAAAGAATCGTCGTGTTCGTGGTTGCAATCGGGACCGTGCTCGTGTCCTTCGTGGGCCATGGTGGACTCCTTGGGCAAGCCTCCAGGATATGGCCAAAAGCCCTTAAAAACCACCAAAAATTCTGATTCTCAAGGGCGGCGTTCTTGACCTTCTACCCACGATTCCTGGTCCTCCGCATACCTTTCCCGCTTCCAGATCGGAACTCGTTCTTTAATGCGATCCATTAACCAAGCCGCGGCCTCGAAGGCCTCTTTGCGATGAGCACTCGATAAAGCGATAACGACGGCCGCTTCCTCGAGGGGAACCTCGCCCGTGCGGTGGTGGATGGCGCATCGGCAAAGGTTGAACTTGATCATCGCTTGGTCGCGAAGCCCCCGCAATTCGGCCTCAGCCATGGGTACGAAAGCTTCGTAGGCCAAGGATTCCACAGCCTGGTCTTGATGATGATTGCGAGCCGTGCCTTCAAAAATCACAACCGCGCCTGCGGCCGGATCGGATACCAAAACCCTCATTGCCGCTGCGTCTAGCGGCATTTTAAGCACAGCCACGTCGGGAATCATGATTCGGGAATCTCCCTTCCCAAGATATACTGGAATGTTCGGAAAGGCCCTGAGATGACCCATCAAACTATCCGTCCCGAGGACGTTTTCGACACCTTGCAGCGCCACATTCTGGTGGATGGGTTCCACCTGGTCATGGACCTGGAAAAGTCCCATGGCTCCTGGATTGTGGATGCCAGGGACGGGAAAAAGTATCTGGATTTTTATACCTTTTTTGCCACGGCGCCGCTGGGGCACAATCACGTCCGACTCGCCTCGCCGGAGTTTCGGGCCAAACTCGGCGCTATTGCCATCCATAAGCCTGCCAACTCTGACATCTACACCACGGAATACGCCGAGTGGGTCGAGGCCTTCGGAACTCACGCGGCCCCGGATTATCTGCCACACCTGTTCTGGGTTGATGGTGGGGCCTTGGCGGTGGAGAACGCGCTGAAGGCCGCCTTTGACTGGAAGGTCCGCAAGAATCTGGCGAGAGGCAAGGGCGAAAAAGGTTCTCAGGTCCTTCATTTCAAAGAGGCCTTCCATGGCCGCAGTGGTTACACCCTGTCGCTCACCAATACCGCCGATCCTCGAAAAATTCAGTACTTCCCGAAATTCGATTGGCCACGCATCGAAAATCCGAAAATAACTTTTCCTCTGAACGAATCATCTCTTGCGAGCGTCATCGCGGCGGAACAACGCGCGATCCAAGCCATTGAATTCACGGTGACCTCGAACCCCGACGACATCGCCTGCCTCATCATTGAGCCCATTCAAGGCGAAGGCGGGGACAATCATTTCCGCGCTGAATTTCTGCTGGAATTGCGGCGTCTGGCGGACACCCACGAATTTCTTTTGATCTTCGACGAAGTGCAAACAGGGTTTGGCGCCACTGGAAAATGGTGGGGACATCAGCATTTCGACGTGCGCCCGGACATCATCGCCTTCGGAAAAAAATCCCAGGTGTGCGGTATCGCTGCGGGGCCAAGGCTGGACGAGGTGGACAGCGTCTTTAAAATTCCGTCCCGCATCAACAGCACCTGGGGTGGCAATCTCGTAGACATGGTTCGAGGCACCCGAATCATCGAGATTATCAACGAGGAACACTTGTTGAAAAACTGCACCGAGCAAGGCGAGCGACTCTTGAAAGGGCTGGCTGAAATCGCCTCGGATTTTCCAGAGTTCACTTCGAATCCCCGTGGGAAAGGGCTTTTTTGCGCTCTGGACATTGCCACTCCGGAATTGCGCAACCGAATTGTCAGCCGGGCTCAGGATCTCGGAATGATGGTGCTGAGCACCGGAACCCAAGGCCTGCGTTTTCGCCCAGCTTTGAACTTGCAAACCGAAGACCTGGATCTGGGTGTAGAGCTGCTTCGCCAATCAGTTGCGGACAGCGTGAAATTAGCTCCAGTGGGCGTTTGACATGACCACGCTCCCCAGGCCGTTGTTCAGAAATAATCCATACATCGAGTTTGTGCGAACGGCATAAGGGGCCGTAAATGAACCACCAGAAAAGCACAGGTAATTCCTTAACGGCCCCTAAGGTGGAACTCTATTGTGACGGGGCCTGCCTGGGCAATCCGGGGCCGGGTGGATGGGGTTTCTTGCTCCGGATGGGCACCAAGGAGAAGGAAGACAGCGGCGCCGAGCCTGACACCACCAACAACCGTATGGAATTGATGGGTGCCATCCGGGGCCTCGAAGCCTTGACGAAGCCCTGTGACGTGGTCCTCAGCTCCGATAGTCAGTACGTCGTGAAGGGCATCCAGACCTGGCTGGCAAGTTGGAAGCGCAACGGATGGCGAAAGGCCGACAAGCAGCCGGTGCTCAACGTGGATCTTTGGCAGGCCCTGGACCAGCAGTTGCTACGGCATCGCGTTGAAGCGCGGTGGGTGAAGGGCCACGCGGGCCACCGGGAAAACGAAAGGGTAGACGTTCTGGCGACGGCGGCAGCTCGAACGCTGTAAACGGTTGGGTCGAAGGGATCCCACAGAGGGTAGTAACGGGGTATGACACCATTACAGGCTTATATGAAACCGCCCGGCTTAGCCGGGCGGTTTCAGTTGAGAGTGGCCTAAATCAGAA
>JAYVXV010000198.1:0-15930 GCA_043784905.1 Holophagaceae bacterium
GTGCGACTTTCTTAAGGGCGTATGGGCAGGGTTCGTACGAGCCGCTTGCAGGTGGTGCAGAGGATCGTGTAAGTATCTGGCTGCTCGAAGTGGTACTTAAATCCGGGGCCTTCCATGGGCTCTTGGGAAACCTTCTCCAAACGACCGAAATGGTATTCGGCGATGCGAACACTCTGGGGGGCTGTTAGGTCTGCACCGCAATGGGTACAGGAAATGGCTGCCATGGGGTTCCTCCGAATGGGTCAACAAATCATCTAAGAAAAATGTACCAGATTAGGACGCCCATGAGCGCGAGGAAGGCCAAGCCAGCTGCGATCCTCAGAACAATCTTGCCAATTTTGTAAGCTACAACGAGGACCAGAAGTAGACCCACACCCATCAGGATCCAACGAATCATCTGCGCCTCCCTTGGTCGTCCCATTCATAAAAGCCACAGCCTTGCTTCAATCCCAGGTGACCATCAGTCACTTTATCCCGAAGGATGCTCGGGGGCTCGAATATCGGATTCCCGGTGGCTTCAAAAATGTGTTCGGCGATAGCTAGGCGAAGATCCAGACCAATGCGATCCGAAAGCTCCAGCGGGCCTACGGGGTGGCCATAACCACGGACCATGAGGGCGTCCAGGTCTGATGCGCTGGCGACTCCTTGCTGAATGAGGCGCATGGCTTCAAGACCCTGTGCAAGGGCCATTCTGGCGGCTGCAAAGCCGGGCTGGTCTCGAACCATCGCCACGCGCTTGCCGAGGCGTGCTGCGAGCTGCTGGGCGCTTTGGACTGGGCCTGCCTTTGCGCCCGACTCCACCGCCAGTTCCACGATGCCCATCCGTTCCATGGGAATGAAACAGTGAAAACCCAAGAGTGTTGACGCCAAGGCCGAAACGCGGCGAATTTCCGCGATGGAAATACTTGAGGTTCCGGTCAACTTTGTCACCGTGGGTGATAACAAAGGCTCCAATCGAACCCAGGCGATTCTTTTTGCCTCCAGCGATTCGGGCAGGGCTTCAAATACCCAGGTTGCCCCCTCGACGGCTTCTGCCCAGGTCCCGTGGGCTCGAAGGTGTGCACGAGCAGCCTGGTGTTGCTCGTTGGTGATGCGACCTTTCCGAATGGCGCTCTCCCAACGGCGTTCAGCCTCCATCAAGCGACCTTTCGAGTGACCGAGGTCTCGCCCCGCCAAGCCTACGTCCAGGCCGCATTCAGCCGCCCATTGGGCCAGCGATAGCCCTAGGGTTCCGGGCCCGATGATGGCTAGTTTTTCATTCACAGATTGACCCGCTCCGGGATGCGGCATTCCAATTGGCCTTGGCAAAGGCCTTCCCATACAACGGTGTGGCCGGAATTAAAGGCTTTCACGATGCTGCCTTTGCCGCCTGCCACTAAATCACCGGACAAGTAGAGTCCTGGTACGTTCGTCTGGAAATTCCCATCCACCTTGGGGATCTTGCCTTCGATTTCCACGCCGGCGGTTTTGAGAAATCCCTCGGGGGTGCTGCCGCCGATGGCGAAGAGGACGTGATCAAAGCGTTCCACGCGACCATCTTTGAACGTGGCTTCCACCCTTGGATCCACGGAGGTATCTCGAAGGGATGCCACGTCTGAATTTCGCCAAACCGACACGCTCCCGGCCTTTTCCAATTCGGCGAGAATGCGGTTGTTAATCTCGTTGGCCTTCCCAAATTCATGGCCCCGGTAGGCCAGGGTCGTGACGTGATTCGGGTACAGGAATTCGGCATATTCCAGCGCGGTGTTGCCCCCGCCGATGATGAGCACGCTTTGATTTTCTGGGATGCCTGCGTTGAGATCGAAATGGACGTGGCCGCGCAGGCTCGATGGAATTGCGTAGTCAGGTTTGTTGGGGCGGCCATACACGCCGATGGCGATGACCACCGTGCGCGCGGAGTGGCTCCGTCCCTTGGTGTCGCGGACCTGGAACAGGCCGTCTTCCCCGCGCCGAATGGACTCTACCTCGGTATCGCTTTGGATAGGGAGTTCGTATTGCCGCACGAAGGATTCCAGGGTTTCCAGGGCCGTCTCGCGGGTTCCATCCACGATACAAACTGCCCCCTCGCAGTCCACTTCCTGCCCCAGGTAGACCTTGTCCACCCGCTTACCTGGAACGTAGAGCTTCTCGATGGAGAAGGAATGGCTGGGACCTTTTTCCAGCAGTAGGATTCGCTGGATGCCCGCCCGGCGGGCTTCTACGGCCGTGGCGATGCCTGCGGGCCCTGCACCTACCACCAGAAGATCTAGCTGATCGGACATTGGCCCCCACCTTAGCTATAGTTAACCACCCGAGACCACACGAAACACTCACCTCTTCGAGAAACCCGCGACCCAACTTCATGCTCATTGACTACGCCGCCATCACCCATCCTGGAAAAGTTCGCAAGAACAATGAGGATGCTTATCTGGTCAATGCCCTGGATGGCGAAGAGCCCATCGTCAATGGGCCTTTGCGGATGCAAAAGGTCTGTCGCAGTGGCCTGCTGGCAGCGGTAGCGGATGGCATGGGCGGCGCCGCGGCGGGAGAAGTTGCCAGCCGGGAAGGCTTGGCAGCCGTGGCATTGCACATCTTCGGTCACTGGGGTCGCTTCCCCGCCGAAGAGGCCACCGAAGAAGGCCTGCTGGAAACCCTTCGCGTTTCCGCCGAGGGCGCCAGCGAATCAGTGCTGCGGTATTCCGACAATGACCGCAGCTCCCGGGGCATGGGCTCGACGCTTACGGCTGCGGTGTTGTGGAATGGATTTGCTTACATCTGCCAAGTGGGTGATTCCCGCGCCTATCTTTTCCGTAGAGGCGATTTGTTGCAACTCACCGTAGATCAGACCCTGGTGAACGAGATGATCGCCAGTGGAACGCTGACCCCCGAACAAGCCCGTACCCACCCTCAACGCAACATGATCACCCAGGCTATCGGCGCGCCCACGCCCATTCGCGGGGCCCTAGGTAAAGTTCCGCTGCGGCGCGGTGACCGGCTTTTGCTTTGCAGTGATGGGCTTCACGGCGAAATCAGCGATGGCCGGATTCAAGCCATCCTGGCCTACGGGTATTCCACGCGCCGCAGCCTCGAATTGATGCTGGAAGAAGTTCTTTTCCACGGGGCTCGAGATAACGTCACCGGCCTGCTTCTGGCCTTGGATGATCCCGGATTTCCGTTACCCGCCGACGGAGAAAAACCCATCGTGCTGGCGCCGGGTGAACCGTTGCCCAAATCACAGGCCCAGAAACGCGCAGGCTGGGGGCGTATCTTTGGGGGCCCAACATGAGCCTCATCCAAGGGGGCCTTTCTTTGCGCCGCTTTCTCGTCATGGGACCAGTTCCATCGGAACTGGATCTTGTCGCGGGCTTAAGTCAGGATATGTTTCGGCCTTTTGAAGATGGGCTCGAAGAGGAGCGCATCGGTTGGTGCGACTGGCGCAACCCGCTTATTCTCCCTCCGGATGCGGATTGGGTGACACAGGAACGTTTCGCGCTTTTCTCACTGAGAATGGACACACGGAAAGTGCCCAACGCCCTGCTCAAAGCCCATGTGGATATGCGCCTTCGCAAGCTCATGCAGGAAAAAGATCTCGCTTTCGTCGGCAAAGAAGCCCGCATTTCATTGCAGGACGAGGTGAAAGTAGAGTTGCTCCGCAAGGTGCTTCCCACGCCAAAAATGGTTGAAGTGGCTTGGGATCTCAAGGGCGGCCTGCTTTGGACCACGGCGGGTTCTAGCAAAGTGCAAGGGGCGTTGATGGGACTGTTCATCAAATCCTTTGGTTGCGAGCTGCAACCCCTCGCGCCGCTTCTTCTGGCGGGTCGCGTGGCGCCACAAATTCCCACCGAAGCCTTGATGGCGCTTGATCCCCTCGACCTCGAATTGGAAGAAGCATGAAGCCAATGGAGTTAATTGAACAGGGCCGATTCCTTGGCGAGGAATTTATTCTCTGGCTGTGGATGCGCGGTCTTTCCGAGGGCGGTGCTTCCGGCGCCGACGGTGACCTTTCGAGCTGTTTCGTAGACGATGCCGTAGTGCTTCAAAGCGAGCGTGGCGAAGTCAAAGAAATTGGTCTGCGAAAAGGCAATCCCGCAGAAAGCCGTGAAGCTTTTGAAGCCATCAGCCGTGGTATGAGGCCCTCCAAAGCCAAACTGCGCCTGCTTGCAGGTGACATGGAGTGGGTTTTCACCCTGAGTGCAGCGGGTTTGGATCTTAGCGGCCTGAAACTTCCGCCCACCCAATCGAAAGACCCCGTGGGCCGCATTTCGGATCGCCTTTTCCTGCTCGAAGAAGGTGCCGGCCACCTGGAGAGGCGCTTCAAGCGTTTTCTGGAATTGCGAACGGTAGATCCCGGAGCCATGGAAGAGAACCTGAAATCCTGGGTACGAAGCGGCCTCTCCGGCGAAGTCTACGCCGATGAGACTGCCGTTGAAACGGGTGTTGGAACTGGCGTAGAGACTCATGGGAACGAAGTGCCGTGGGAGTCCTAAGGACGGCGTCATTGCTGGCATCGTTGGCATCGTTGGCCTCAGCGGTCGTTCTTGCGGCGGCGGATCCTACGCCCGTGGAAATGCGCGTCAAGGTTCCCGGTGGGGATCGTGCGGTACTTCGATTGGTGTTTCGAAAAGGCTTGCAGATCGAAGCGAAACCATTGCCCCGGAACTATCTCCTCCACAAAGTTTTTGGGGATTGGGCAGCGTATGAAGACCTGAGCTCTGAAGGAAAGCGCTGGGTGTTGGAGTCCCTGTTTCCCGATGATCAATGGAAGCGCGACGAAGTCCGTCACGTTGTGCGTTGGCCGGAATTGGAATCGGTGTGGCTCTTGGCATCGCTCTTCACCGGCCACGGCCAGAACTACGACAAACTCGAAAAGATGAATCCAAAGAATCCCGAAAAACTTCGGGACGGTGATGTGTGGCGCATCCCGCAAAGTTTTCTGTCCCCAGAATTGGGTGGCGGAGGCACGGTTCCGGATCGCAGCCAGCCCGAAGACGAATTGGATGACGATGGAAAGATCGCCGCCTATCGCGCCCTTCTGACCTTTGACGAGGACAAAGATGGCAAGTTCGCCGTGTATCGTTTGAGAAAGGGTGAGGCGCTCTATTCATCCGTGGTGATCCGCTACACCGACCGGGTGGATTCAAAAGAAGTCAATGCCTTTGCCGATCAAATCGCCAAGCGCAGTGGCATCGCTGACGTTCGTAGCATCCAACCGGGAACCCTCATCAAGATTCCTGCAAACGCACTGTCAGCGCCATTCCAGCCCGAGGGTACCGTTGCCTTGAAAGAAGATCAGGAGATGCGTGAGGAGGTGCGGCAAACCAAGCGCGTGGATGGCGGACCCAAGCTGAATGGCCTACGGATCGTGCTGGATGCTGGGCATGGCGGCATTGATCCTGGTGCTCGCGCCAGCGGCATTTGGGAATCGGATTTTGTGTATGACATCAGCTGTCGCGTGAAACGCTTGTTAGAAGAAGAAACGGAAGCAGAAGTCAGCAGCACCATCCGCTATCCGGGCATTGGGTTCAAGCTGCGGGATGAAATAGGTGCACCCACCAAGGCCGCAGAAATCCTTACCACACCGCCCTTCGCCAATGACGGTGACAGCCCGAACGCGGTGAGTGTCCACCTGCGTTGGGTGTTGGCCAACGATTTGTTTTTGAATTTTCTGCGCAGGGGTGATGCGCAAAAAACACTTTTCATCAGTTTTCACGCTGACAGCCTGCATCCTTCTGCTCGTGGAACGATGGTCTACGTTCCGGGGGCCAGCTTTGTGCCTTCGAGTTTTTCGCTTGGGGTGAATCGTGGCGCGGGCGTGAAAGAAATGAAAAAGGGTAGTCACGTCACGTTCACCTCCAAGGACAAATTGCAGGGAGAAGCCCGTAGCCGCTTATTCGGTGAGGCTCTGGTGAAGGCCCTGAAACAAGCCAAGATTCTGGTGCACCCCAACCGCGCTATCCGCAATGTCATCCACCGCGATGGCAAAAACTTTATTCCCGCCGTGATTCGTTATAACCAAGCCCGCACCAAAGTGCTCATAGAAGTCGCCAACCTCACCAATGAGGACGATGCCGCCAACCTTCGAGACCCGAATTTCAGGCAAAAATACGCAGAGGCCGTGGTGAAGAGCATTCGGGCCTATTTCAAAAAATAGAGCAGCGTGTTCACCCTGAAAATGGGTGTGAACCGCCTCGCTACCGACCGTTACGGCCCCTTATGCCGGCCAGGCATCACAATGACAAATGCTATTTCGTGACAACGACTGCGCCTACTCGGACCGCAGCACGTCCAGTGGTTTTGCCTTGAGCGCTTTCCACGATCCCGCGAGCCCGACGATCAGGGTGAGCGTAGCGGCCAGGATCAATAGCATGGGTGCCACCCAGGGATTTGCGCTGGAGGGTAGGTCCAGGACTCGCCGAGCATATTGGTCTGCAAGAATCCGGGCGAGTATCGCTGCCACGAGTGCGGAGCTGCCACCCAGCAGCATGAATTCCCAGGCGAGACTGGCCACCAAAGTTCGATGGGATGCGCCCAGGGTGCGGAGTAGCGCCAAATCCCGTTGTCGCCCCTGGCGCCCGGCAAGAAGGCTGGCGGCCAGAACCAACAGGCTCGAAGCGAGCATCAGCACCGCCAGGGCACGGGCTACCGTCGAGATGAGATCCAGGACCCGCGCAACTTTTTTGGCCACCTGGGTGACGTCAATGATGGTGATATTTGGGAATTCAGCCGTCACTTCAGTTTGAATGCGCCTGCGCATTTTTTCGCTCTCTGCTTCCAGTGCCACCAAATCCAGACGGGGGGCGCCTTGCAGCAGGGATGGATGCATCACGATAAAAAAATTAGGGCGCAGGGTCTGCCACACCACCTTGCGGAATGAAGTCACGCGGCCTTTGATCTCCTGACCTTGGACATCAAAGGTGAGCTCATCACCCAGGTGCGCTTGAATGGTTTGGGCGAAGAATGCTTCGAGTGAAATTTCGGCGAGCGGCTCGGACCCATCGGTCCAGAACTTCCCTGCCACCACGCTTTCACCTTCCTCCAGGACCGCACGGTAGGTGAGATTCTGCTCTCGAGTGCGAAAACCTTCTCGGCGGGCTTGATCTTCTTTCGCCTCGAATTGGGGAGTTTGTTCCGAGACAACCCGGCCATTGACGGCTTTGAGCCGTGCTCGTACAAGGGGTGCCACCAAGGGCTCGTGGCCGCTCAAGGATTTCAATTTCATTTGTAGCGCCGAACTTTGATCAGGTTGTACATCCAGAAAGAACAGGTTGGGGCGATTGCCCGCGCCTCGCTGTAGCAAAATGGGCCCCACCAGGTCGTCCTTGATGAAAGATGTGGCCAAGGTGAGAAAAATGGCGAGGCCCATGACCGCCATCAGTAGTGACGTGAGCCCGCGACGGGCGCCGAGCTGCGCGAATCCGAGTTTCAACGCCAAGGGCATTCGAGAGGCGAATCGCCGATAAATCCAAAGCAATAGACGAGCGCTTCCCCATAGCAACCCGAAAAGGATCGTGAGCCCTGCCAGAGTCCCGAAACCTGCAACGGGGCTGGGCGCATTTCGGACAACCAGGAGCGCCGCGATCAGGATGGCGGCGGTTGTGCAGAGTAACGAGAAGACCTGGCGAGCTTTGGGCTCTGAGGACTCCCTCAAAAGCTCCAGGGGTTCCACCTGTCCCAAGCGCCGCAATGGGGGCAAGACCGGGAGCAGCACCATGGCGATGGCGGCGCAGGTTTCCAACAAGGGCGGAAACGGTGTCGTACCTTGGCGTGCCGCGGCGGGGATGATATCGCCCAGTAGCTTCGGAATGACGGAGGCCACCGCGATGCCTACCCCGAACCCTAGCAGCAGCGACGTTCCGACCAAGGCAAGGCAGAGCCATCCATAGATGAATACCGGCGCCTGGGGATCCGCACCGAGGCAGCGCAGGATTGCGGCTTCACGGCGGCGCCCATCGAGGAAAGCGGCCAGGATGGCCCAAGCGCCGAGTAGGGCCAGCAGCAGCGTGAAGAGGCCCAATTGCTGGATGAATCGGTTTAGATTGCGGATGGGCCGAGCGAGCGCGCCACTGGCATCTTCATGGCTCTGGGCTCGGATTTGCCGGGATGCTCGCTTGGCGAGGGCCGACAGTTCAAGCATCAGTGACCCAGTGCTCGCGCCGGGTCTCAGCGTCAATAGCAAGCGACCCGTGAGGCGTGAGCGATTCGTGAGCAGTCCCAAATCTTGAGCTGTGTGAAGGGAAACGTGGACCCTGGGGCCTAGCGTGAAGGCGCTGGCTTGGCGGGATTCGTCTTTGACAACCATGCCTCGGATGGGAATTTCGCTGCCACCTAATCGTAGGGTTTGACCGCCAAGATTCCACGCTTGGGCGAGGCCTGATTCAACGAACGCACCGCCACCGAGCGGTTGGCCGCCTTGGATCTCCAGCGCACCCGCAAGGGGATAGCCCGGCTCCGCAGCGCGGACTTCCACCAGCTTAGGGGGCTGGCCCTCGGTGGAGGCCATGCTCACGAAGTCGTAGACCAGGCAGGCACGGTCCACTTGGGGCAGGGCGCGAGCCTTCGCTTCGAGGTCCGGTGGCATGAGCCCAGTGGAAATCAGAACGGCGTCGGCCCCCAGAATGGCGCGACTTTCCGAATGGATTGCATCCATGACTCGCGCCGAAAACCCATAAGTAGCGGCGAAGGCGGCGAATCCCAGAGAGAGGCAAAGCGCGATCAGGAGTAGGCGGGTTTTCTGTCGCGTCAGCTCCCTTCCCACCATTCGCCAGACGAAGGCATCTCGCAGATTCACGCGGCGCCTTCCACCAAACGGCCTCGTTCGAGGAAAAGTTGGCGGTCCAGGCGCTGCGCCAGATGTGGGTCGTGGGTTACCAGCAAAAGCGTGGCGCCAAGATCTCGATGCAACTCCAACAGCAATTCAAAAATAGTAGAAGCATTGACTCGATCCAGGCTGCCGGTGGGCTCGTCGCAAAGGAGCAGTTTGGGCTGAGCAACGATGGCTCGGGCGATGGCCACGCGCTGACATTCACCACCGCTGAGTTGACCTGGCAAATGTTCCACCCGGTCGCTGAGTCCCACGCGGGAAAGCGACTCCTGTGCGGCTTTCAGGGGATGGGCAAGGCCGGCGATTTCTGCAGCAATGAGGACATTTTGCAGGGCGGAAAAATGTTGAAGGAGATGAAAGGCTTGGAACACAAAGCCGAGGTTGGCCGCACGAAATCTGGACAGGGCGGCCTCGCTCAAATGTCCGAGGTCCTGACCTGCCACGCGGACCTTGCCGCCGCTAGGTTTGTCGAGCCCAGCCAGCAGGCCCAGCAGGGTGCTCTTGCCGCTGCCAGAGGGCCCTTCGATGGCCGCCGAAATTCCCTTGGGCAATGAAAATGAGAGATCCTCCAGCACCATGAGCCGCTCACCGGAAGGAGCCTCGAAAATTTTGTAGACATTATCCAGTTCAATCATCAGTTCCGTCCATCCATCCATCCAGCGTAGCGGAAGACCCGCAGCCTCTTAGGGGGAATGGGGACGGGACTTGTGCGATCCTCAAGAGATGCGTTGGCTATTTATTTTCGCGGCATTTTTGGTGATCTTAGGTTGCGACCGCCAGGAGCCAGGCATGCCCTCCGCCCGCGCCGTGGCGTCCGTTCGACCCTGGTCAGATTCACCACCGATGGGCAGTCATGGTGCCACCGCCCAACGCACCATCGTCTTTTTGGGGGACAGTCTGACGGCGGGTTACGGTCTTCCTTTGGGTGAGTCTTTCCCGTCGTGCATCGCGGGCCGTGTTCATGCGCAAGGGCTCCCATGGAAAGTCGTGAATGCGGGTGTATCCGGTGACACCACCGCAGGAGGGTTGGCGCGCCTGAACTGGATCTATCGCCAAAAGGTTGATGTCCTTGTGGTGGCGCTGGGTGCCAACGATGGGCTTCGCGGGATCCCGGTTGAAGAGACCGAAAAAAACTTGAGAGGGATTCTTCAAAGGGCCCATCAAGAGCGATCGCAAGTTCTGCTGGCAGGTATGCGCCTTCCGGACAATTTTGGCCCCGAGGCCCAGGCCCGTTTCTCAGCTATTTTCCCACGCCTGGCCCGGGAATTCCGTGTGCCATTCGTTCCGTTCCTGCTGGAAGGCGTGGCCATGCATCCGGAGTTGAACCAAAACGATGGCATTCATCCAAACCCACAAGGAGCCATCAACGTGGCGGATACTTTATGGAAGAAACTGGAACCGATACTGACCGAGAGTCATTGAAGGAACCCCGGCGCTGCTACGCTTCAGGAACGAAATCGGAGCCGTCATGCGGTGGTTGAAGCGGGTCGCCTTGATCCTTGGAGCGGGCGTTGGTGTTGGGCTTTTGGGCCTTTGGTGGATGGTCCATCGCCAGTTGCCCGACGAATCCGTTCCCATCATTCCTGGCCTGGCGAATCGCGTGCAAGTGGTTTTCGACCGACGCGGTGTGCCCACCATTAGGGCGGGTTCCTTCGGCGATGCATTTCGCGTGCAGGGCTATCTCGTGGCTCGCGAGCGGCTTTTTCAAATGGAATTGCAACGCCGAGCCGCCGATGGCTTGCTCTCGGAAATTGTTGGGCCAGCGGCGCTGCCCTTGGACCGTACTCACCGCGTTTACGGTTTTCATCAGGTGGCCGAGAGCGCCCTGGCGCAATTGCCCGAGGACGAGCGCGAGGCACTCGATGCATTCACAGAGGGCGTCAATGCCTTCGTCCAAAATCATCCCGATCGGTGGGGTTTGGAATTTCAGCTCCTCAAATTTAAACCCAAGCCTTGGACCTCGGCAGACTGCCTGAAGGGTCTATTGCTGATGCATGAGGATCTCTCCAGTTCATGGCGGCAAGAGCTGCGGAATGAGGCACTCAAGGTGTTGCCAGACGCTCAGCGGCGCGCCATTCAGCCGGTGGTGACGGACTGGGATCAACTCATCATTCCCGATGCGGAACCGCCAGCCTTGGACGCGGAAATGCTATTTCAGTCACCGCCACTCTTGCGAGTGGCGAGCCTTCCAGGCCTGCCCAAGGATGTACTTGGATTGCACGCCCTGGCGGGTGAACGACACGATGCCATCGGTTCCAACGCCTGGGTAGTGGGTGGCGCCCTTACCGCGTCCGGCAAGCCGATCCTGGTGAACGATCCGCACCTCGGGCTACAAAGTCCGGGCCTCTGGTTTCCGCTGCGGTTGGAGGTGGGCAACCGCGTGGTGCAAGGCGTGGCGTTGCCTTTTCTGCCCGGCATCATCCTTGGCCAGAACCAGGCCATCGCCTGGGGCTTCACGAACCTCGGCACAGACGTTCAGGATCTCTACCGCGAAGCGCCAAAGAGTGAACGCATTGAAGACATTCCCGTGAAGGGCCGCGTTGCGGAACGCCTGCGGATTTCCCTTGGCGCGCATGGGCCTCAGGTGCGCCCTGGCTACAGTTTGAAGTGGGCCGTCCTGGATGCTGCGAATTTGCGAATGCCCATCACGCGGATGATGCGTGCATCTGATTGGGAAAGTTTCAACGCCGCTGCTGATGGATTCCTGGGCCCTGCGCAAAACATCGTCTACGCAGATGTAGATGGGCACATCGGCTATCGCGCCACGGGCCTCGTGCCCATACGGAAAAAAGGGAACGATGGCTCAATGCCGGTGGATGGCAACGATCCCAGCAATGATTGGCAGGGCTTCGTGAGCCAGTCGGAAATGCCACGGGTTCTGGACCCATCCAAGGGTTATCTGGTCACCGCCAATCAGCGCCTTCTTGGGAACGGATTTCCCTATCCTGTGGCCACGCGTTGGGCCAGCCCCGTGCGGGCCAAGCGCATTGCGGAGCTGATTGAATCGGGTGGCAAGCTGGATCGCGCAGGGGCCGAACGCATTCAGCTCGATGTGATTTCTCTGGAGCATCGCGCGTTCATGCAGCTCGCGCTGCCAATGCTGAACGCAAGCATGCAGGACCGTTTCCGGGATTGGGACGGCTCCGCGGATGAACGGTCCCACCGATTTTTAGAAGCGGATTTTCTGAAGAAAAATTTTCGCACCCAATTACTAAACCGGATGCTCAAGGGGAGTGGCTGGGATTCGGCGAGTTTCAGCTCTGATACGGGCGATGCCCTATTGCGGGAGGCCCTGAAAGCCGATCAAAGCGACTGGACCAAAGCAGGCTTGGGCGATAAGGCCGAAGCCATCGCTGAGGCGTCACGCCAGACCCAAAAACAAGTGAGCGAAAGCGAACAGTCTTGGGGAGAACACAATCGCCTCGGCATCGAGCATCCTGTGGGGCGGGCGGGCGGATTGCTGGCCTGGTTATTCAATCCCCCGCATCCGGCCCAGGGTGGAGCCCAACATACGGTGCGCGTCGCAGATCCGGACTTCGGTCAGAGTATGAGGTTCATCATGGATTGGGGCGATCCCGATGGCGCGACGCTGGTAATCCCGCTGGGCGTCAGCGGGCATCTAGGTTCCAGCCATCGCCAGGATCAGCTCCATGACTGGCTGAAGGGTGATCCCACAGGACAAAGCACCAAGTTGAAGCAGGATGAGAGCGGCACCGGGTTGTTGTTTCAGAACTGACGGGTTCAAAAAATATAAAAGCAACCACAGATTCCGCAGATTTCGCAGATTCTTGGCCCGGGAATCTGCGGCGTGTTCCAGGAGTCATTGATTTTAATCTGCGTGAATCTGCGGAATCTGTGGTTCCAGTTTTTTCATTTCGGGCGTATCCCGGGTCCTACTTCAGAATTTCGCCTTCCAGGCGCATGGGAACGGCGCGGCCTTCCCAGAAGCTCTTGGCCTTTTCATAGGCCTGGGTAGCGCACATGCGGCCCATGGTGCGGCTGCGCATATCGCCATCAAGGAAATGAATCCCGCCATAGCGACGAGAAACCGCGGCCTCATCGGCGGCGGCACTGAATGAGGCCCACGTGAGCGTCACGTCCGCAGCGGGGTTCGTGGGTTCGGCATGCAGCGTGTGGGCTTTGATGGTTACGGAACTGCCGAAGGTATCACTACCGGTAAAACGTTTCAGAATTTCCGCGCCCGCAGCACTGAAAGCGCTGTGACCGGAGGTGTATTCAGGGAAAGGAGGGGTGGGGAAATAATCCGGCTGAAAAGGTTTCCAGGTGGCACCATCAATGGGCCCTACGCCAAGCCCGGCGCCCTTCCAGCCTTGAATGATCTGGCCGTTATAAATGGCGCGGATGGCGGTGACGGGGCGGCAATAATCAAAGGCACGCTTCGCATCCCAGGTGGTAACGCCCGCGTCGTGCACGGCGTTGGTCAGCGCGAAGAACATCTTGGCGTCGTCATCCAAGGTGTGATGGTCCCGGGTGCTGACGAATTGGCCAAAGAGATTGAAATGGCCCGGCGGCAATTCCGAGTTGGGTCCATCCGCCCAATATTCGGCGATGCACTTTTGCGTGTCGGTCAAATTGGCTTGCAGGCTGATGAGCTCGTCAATCTGAACTTTGAGCGCGGGATCTCCCCAGGCCAGCGGTGGGACCGGGCGGAACTGGGCACCGGTGGTCATGGCGAAGGACATGACATTGCCCCAGTGGGGTGCGATGAATTTCGGTGTCACCGTGGCGCCCGCCTGATTCACGAAGGTGAGAGGCTGCCACCGTCCTGGGTTTGGAATGCCCGCCAGAGGTGTCGGAGACGTGGCGGACGTGGGGGGATTGACGGGAGCGTAGCCCGTGTAATCCGCGTAAGCTCCGGCGCCCGGATTGAGGTCTCCCAATTGATTTGATCCATCCACATGACGCAAGGCCAGCACGGCCGCTGCGGCGACATTGCCCACGCCCTGAGGGGTCGTGCGGTCGGTGGAGGTATCAGTCTGATCGTAGCCCATGGTGGTCATGAGTTGATCGAACAGCGCTTTGTCCGAAGGATAGAGATCCACCAAGGCGCGATAGGCCGCGAAACTCACGGCCTTGCTCTTGCGGCCCGGCAGCCGCTCTTCGGCGGGACGCCGCAAGGCTCCGCCATACCGAGTGCCGTTGGCCGTTGGGTCGTAGGCCGCCCAGGCGTCATACATGCAGGTGTGAACGATGGCTAGGGCTCGGGCGGTCATGGGTGGGCCGGGCTTGGTGTCACGGATGGCCTGGAGGGCCGCGTTATTCCACTGGATGACAACGTTGGCGCCCGTGGGCACCGGCGGATCCGTGGGCGCTGCGGGGGTGGTGTTCGCTACCGTGTTGGTTTTGCTGCTAGAGCAACCTACCAACAGGAGAAGCCCCGCTGAGAGACTGGCGTGGAGCAGGATATTTTTCTTCATGGAATCTCCATTAAAAATGCCCTAAAAAGCTCAAAGCGCACAGCGGCTGAAGCGTCAGGCATCTGGTGAAAAGAGTGAATACGTTCATGATGACGGTATTTCGAGGCCAGGACCAAGGGTGAGATACCCATCTCCAGCATCTCGCTTGTCTGAACCGATCAACGGCCTGGATGAACGGCTAAGAAGGACGGATTAACTACTTCGTAGTCATGGCCCTTCGGATGACCGCCAAGGGTGCGTCTTCATCGAAAGAGATCTTGCCGTTCAGTTCCTTTACGCCCAAGCGTTTCAGCAGAGCCGGAAGATCCACCTCGCCCCTGCGGACCCCTAGGCGCGCATGGAGATCCCTGAGTAGATGTCCACCCACGGCTCGGTCCCCTATGTCCAAGGCCTTTTTGATGTCCCAGCGGGCGCTGTGATTTCCGCCCGCGGCGACGATGGCTCGCAGGGCATCATCCAGGGATTTTCGGTTGCCACTCTGCTCGCGGATCTGTACGTCGGCCAGCAAGAAAAAGAGCGCCCCACCCCAATAGGTCGCGCCCCAACTTTCGGTTCGATCCAGGCCCTGATCCTTAGGTTTCGGAACGCCGTTCGGCATAGACTCCGCAAAGTTTTCCCAGACCTCCTCAGGCGTGATGACGCCACGCCGTGCGCGCAGCAGCGGCTCCAAATAAGTCGCCAGGCCTTCTTCGAACCAATGATGGGTGCGGGGTAATCCAGGGTGAGAGAGATGGATGCATTCGTGGGTGAGAACCCAATCTTGACGCAGGTCTTCAGCGGTGGCGCTGCGCGCTAGCAGAATGGAAAGCGCAGGTCCGCCGCTGCCCGTCGTGGATCCAAAGACCACGCCTCGGCCGCCACTGGGAAGCACCATCACCACCAGCCTTGAAGTGGGAAATGCTCTGTATGCAACACGCAGGTTGGCGATGGCCTCGGCGCACCAGGTGCGGAGATCGGCGGCATTGGCTTTCAGGGAGTTTGGCAACGTTGCTACCTGAACCTGCACGCCGCCAGATTCAAAACGATCTACGACGAAATTCCCGATGGCTGTGTAGGGCGCGTAATCCACGTGATCGTAGGTGTCTACGATGGTGTTGCCCGTTTCATTGGGGTCGGCATCTAAAGTGGTGACCAGGCCCGTGACCAGGTGGAATGTTTTCGGCAAGATCAGGCGGATGCGCATGGGCGTACTTGGATCCGCCCTCCAAGGCCGAAAAACCCAGTAGGCGGGAGACGCCATGATCACGCCGTTGCGGTTGCTGATCTGGCCAGTATTGTGGAGATTTTTTGCCGCATCATCCAGATGAAAACGGTAGCGGAGGTGGAGCGGTGTTGCCGTTTCCGGATACCAGGCATCCCCCGCTTTTTCAATGGGGATCCAGCCTCCCCCTCGCTCCATTTCCACATCCGTCAAAAAAGGCTCGGCGCCATCATCAACGCTAAAGGTTTCGTTCACGCCTGCCGGGAACCAAGCCTCAACCCGCAGTTCGGCCGCGTTGGTGGAAAGCCGGGCTTCGTAACGCCACGGCTCCCCTGCGCTGAGTGGCGGGGTGAGCGACAAGGCGAGCAGGACGAAGAGCCAAATTGTAATGCGCATAGGTTAATGAGATGCCGCTTAGAACTGGATTGGTTCCATGCGCTGCTCGCCCTCCCAGCGATAGAAACCCGCGCCGCTCTTGCGGCCCAAACGAC
>JAYVXV010000199.1:0-5187 GCA_043784905.1 Holophagaceae bacterium
GTCACGCTCCCGTTTTTCTGGAAAGCCAGCATGGCTTCGACGTGCGTTCTCATGCTCGCCAAGGCGCGCTCAACGTAAAGTTTCGGATCGGATTTCCGCAGCTCCGCAGCCGCTTCCAGCGAAAGCCCCACGGGAATGTAACCGTTGTATTCATCATGGGCCGAGGTCTGATCCGTCACCAGGTGCGGGACGAAACCGCGCTTGAGAATGGCCGGTAGGATTTCCGCCGCGTTGCCCAACAGGCCGATGCTGCGGGCTTCCTTCGCGTCCACGTAAGTATGTACCAAGCTCAGCGCCGTCTCCAGGTTGTCCGTCCACTCATCGAGATAGCGGGTCTGGATGCGCTTCTCGATGCGGGTCTGGTCTACGTCAATGGCCAGACAAACTCCACCGTTCATCGTCACCGCCAAGGGCTGCGCGCCGCCCATGCCGCCGAGGCCCGCGGTCAGCGTCCAGGTGCCCGTCAAAGTGCCGTTGAAATGCTGCCGCGACGCCTCCGCAAACGTCTCGTAGGTGCCCTGCACAATGCCTTGAGACCCAATGTAAATCCAACTCCCGGCGGTCATCTGGCCGTACATCATCAGGCCCTTCTGATCCAACTCGCGGAAGACCTCCCAGGTCGCCCATTTCGGCACCAGATTGGAGTTCGCGATGAGCACGCGAGGCGCCTCCGCATGGGTCTTCACCACGCCCACGGCCTTGCCGCTCTGCACCAGCAGTGTCTCGTCATCCCCCAGATGCTTCAGCTCTTTCACAATGGCGTGGAAGCAATCCCAGTTGCGGGCGGCCTTGCCTAGGCCACCGTAGACCACCAAATCCTCGGGCCTCTCAGCCACCTCGGGATCGAGGTTGTTCATGAGCATTCTTAAGGCCGCCTCCTGCACCCAGCCCTTGCAATGCAGGTGCGTACCGCGCGGCGCGGTGATGACGGGGGATTCGGTGCTTGTACCCACGGGAACTCCAGCAGAATCGTCAATGATCCCATGCCCTGACGAGGGCTCAAACGATGGGTAAAGATGTTGTCACATCCATTAGTGGGTTCGGCATCTCAGGTCTATGTCTGCAACCTAAAGGAATCCCATGCCCAGATCATTCGCCTCCCACACCCTTTCACTCACGGGCGCCCTCGCACTATTAGCTTCGCCTTTGATGAGCCAGGCAAACCAGACGAGCCAAGCAGGCTCATCGAAACGGGCGGATCCAGCAGACCCCGTGGACCCTCGTATCGCCTACAAAAAATCCATGGATGACCTCATCAAATCAGGCCTGGCGGAAAAGGCGCTGAAGGCGGGCGACAAGGTGCCGGATTTCACGCTGCCGGACGCAACAGGAAAGCCGGTAACGCTTTCCTCATTGCTGGCTAAGGGGCCCGTGGTGTTGGCCTTCTACCGAGGTGGGTGGTGCCCATTCTGCAATCTGGAACTTCGTTCCTATCAAAAGGCCCTTCCTGAGATAAAGGCTCTCGGCGCCAGTCTTTTGGCCATCTCACCGGAGACCCCCGATCGTGGCACCACCACGGCAGAGAAAAATACCCTCACCTATCCCGTGCTGAGCGACGCCCATCTGGCGGCCTCGAAACGTTTCGGACTGGTCTTTACGGTGCCCCAGGAGGCCCGGCCCGCCTACAAACAATGGGGTGTGGATCTTGCGGCCTACAGCGGCAATACCGATTGGGAACTGCCTATCCCTGCCACTTATGTCATCGGCGCCGACGGCATCATCAAGCTGGCTTATGTGAACGCCGACTACACCCACCGTCTGGAGCCCGCCAAAATTATCGAGACGCTTCAGGCCTTACAGCCCACGAAGTGATACCCAGCCACCATCAAAAAAAGGGTCATCACAGCGCGGCCAAGTGTCGCAGCCAAAAACTGATTCACCGCCAAGACGCCAGATTTCACTTTGTCTCGCGTATCGGCAACGCCGATACCGAGAAGCGCGCCAAGAAAAGCCAAGGGAATCTGTCATGTGCGAGCTTCGTAGATGACGGATGACTTCGCGTCTCTTATTCGCGTCATTCGCGATTGCAATTTTTTTTAATACGACTCGGTATGACTAGCGGTTTTGGCCACGTCATGCCTGCTCACACCATCGGCGCCACAAAGTTCGATAGACCTTTTCCATTTCACGGGCGAAATGCGCACCATCGCAAAGTTTCGAGGTCACTAGCCTTTCTCGCAACGCGGCACCGCGAAGTGAAAAAACACCCGATCCCTTCGCCGCTGCAACAGCCATCTCCACATAGGCATCCAAATGGGGTGCCACCCAATGACCGAGATCCAAGGGCTCAAGAATGGCGCTGGCCATGCGAGCGCACGGGCGATCTCCTCTGAGCCCCAACACAGGAACACCCATCCAAAGTGCCTCAAAAGTCGTCGTGATTCCATTGAAGGGAAAGGTGTCCAAACTCAGGTCCAGGCCCTGGTAATCCAGCAGGTGGTCGGCCTGCGCGGTCTGTGCTTCGAGAATCACAAGCCGCCGGACTGGCACGCCACAATCTGCGAAAGCATTTTCAAATTTTTCACGTAAGCGATGCCCACGAATAGCCCTGACTTTGAGCACCAGCCGCGATTCTGGCACCTGCCGTAAAATGGCCGCCCAGGCTTGAATCACGGGCTTCCCCATTTTATTGGGGTTGTTCAGGGTTCCAAAAGTGAAAGGCCGATCCCGCAGATCGGTACCCGGAGCTGGAGATCTCACCGGGGGTTCAAAACAAAATTGACTGGGCTCCACACGGATCAGCGGCTCGATGGCCAGAGCCTCGGCCAGCCCAGGGGGGTCTGCGCGGTAATCGGTAATTCTCGCATCGAAGGTCGGCAATCCCACCGCGTTCGGGTGACTGAGCCAGGTCAACTGGACGGGAGCAGGCTTGGTTGCAAAAACATCCAGACGGTTGTCCCGCGTGTGGCCCGACGCGTCCACCAGGATGTCAATCGCATCGTCCTCTACGCGCTTGCAGAAAGCCTCCAAAGGAACAGCTGCCATGTCGCGCCAATGCTCTACAAGGCCCTTGAATACTGGGGTTTGGTCATCTTCGATCTTGGACGTGTGGTAGAGAAAAAGCTCCACTTCACCTAGGTCATGGGCTCGCAAAAGTGGAGGAATAAAATGCAAATTTGAATGCTGGCGGCAATCACCGTTGACGTATCCGATTCTCAGGCGACGTTCGGGATTTCGGTCGCGTATCGCCACCGGCCAGGGTTTCGCAGTGGCTGCGGCCGCAAACCCCCAGTTCCGATGGGCATCTCTGACCGCAGTGGGTGTCAGCTCCGGAAAATAAAGCGAGTTGTAGAGGAAGCTAGATGCAGCTTTGGGTTGGACTGGATTTCGATTTAGAATCTCGGCAAAACAACCTTGGGCCCGGTTCAATTCGCCCAAGGAATCCAAAAGTTTGCCAAGGGCCAGGAGCACTTTTTCGTCACCGGGAAGACGGCGATTAAGGTTTTCTAATACCGTCACCCCTTCCCAAGGACGCTCGATATGCACCAAAAGATTCGAGAGATTGATCGCCGGATCGGGATGCCTCAACTCAATGCGAGTGGCTTCTCGCAGGGCCGTTAGTGCAGCTTCTGGCTCGCCCATCTCCGAGAGCAGAACCCCGTAGGCATTGAGCGAAACGGGATCTCCGGGTTGGATCAATAGATGCTCCTCCAACCTTCGGCGCTCTTCGTGGGCTGCGGAAACGTCCGTCATGATTTGTAATGCCTCGGGTCAAAACGATTGGGACAGGTGGTTCGGGGCTCACGGGATTCAGCCACTGTACCGGAAGGCTCGTGATCACACGGATGGCAGTCCCCAAAAAAACACAACAGAGGCACCGAGGACACAGAGAAAAGAGAATCAAAAAAAACACGCGGTTGTTTTTCTCTGAGTTCACCGTGTCTCTGTGGTGAATCTTGTTTTTTCGAGACCTAGGATCAGAGCTTTCTCAAATAGTCCAAGCCCCGTTCCAATTCCTTACGCATTTCGTGCGACGATTCCGTCCGCTTTGAGGCCCCGTGACCCGGCAAAACCCAGCGAAAGTTAAAACCTAAAAGGCTCTCCAGGGATTTCAATTGCTGGCTCCAACTATGCCAATTGACACGTTTCGAGGCCGATAGCATTTCCCGTTCAGGGTTCCACCACAGGTGATCACCTGTAAAAAGAAAGGTCTCACGATAGAGCAGGCACGCGCTTCCCGCCGTGTGGCCCGGCGTGGGAATGAAGAGCAGATCGGGCGCCAATTGCACGGGATCAGGTCCCTCGATGTAACGATCCATGCCGCTGTAATGGTCATCCGCGTGCATGATGCGCTCGCAGCCGAAACGCTCGTGAAAAATCGCGTGGTCCGCCACGTCATCCTGATGACTGAGTACCATCAAGCTCACGCCGCCGAGTTCATCGAGTCGCTTCAGAAGCGGCTGCGCAGCCCTCGGGGAATCCACCATCACATTGCCCACATCACGCTGAATGAAATAACTCCAAGCGCCAAAACTGTTTTCGGACGTGAAGCCACAGAAATGGACTTCATCCTCGATAAGGTCAGGAAAAGCCCGCGTGGCGGCGCTCATGGAAGCCTTGTCATCGGTGCCAATGCTCGATGTAGGACAGGCCAACAGCGCCATGGAAGCACGCAATCGTTGGCTTTCAATCGGTTGCTGGTGAACGCGCGAATGGCCGTTGCTGTCTGCGTAAATTTCTGGCGCCATGGTGTAGCAGGTCCCGCAATCAATGCAGCTCTGATCCACAAAGAAAGCGCCTGGGGCGTTCTCCGCGAAGGATTTTGAGCGATTGGCCATAGGGGCTCGTTGGGCTGTGAAAGAGAAAAATAGGGATCAGTTCAACACCAGAAACGTGATCTGACCAGCGCCCATCTCGGGGATCGCCACGATGTTCCGGGCGGGGTCCACGCCTAAATCCGCCGGATTCTGCAGACCACTTTTCACCAACAGGAAATGTCCACTGTTATCTACGATGAATAGTTTCCCTGCAACGTAGTCCGTCACCAGCAAGTGATGTTCAAAGGCTGCGATGCCATCGAGATTACCCAAGGGTTCCTGGGTGATCGTAGTCATGGCGCGGGTCTTCAGATCAAAGCGATGGACGCGGCCGAGCGTCCTGGTGGCGAAAGTCGCGGGATCCGTGATGACTCCCCAACCCACCATCAGCAAGGCGCCATCCCGCACCAGCAGACCATTGGGGCCGTCC
>JAYVXV010000200.1:0-5164 GCA_043784905.1 Holophagaceae bacterium
TACACCGTCCGATACCTGCTCGAAAAGGTCTATGCCACAGCGCGCCGCATCCATCTGGTCATGGACAACCTCAATACCCACTTCCACAAGTGCTTAGAGGAAGTGCTCGGCGTCAAGAAGGCGGAGGCGCTACTGCGTCGCGTCGTCTTCACTACACCCCGAAACACGCCAGCTGGCTCAACATGGCTGAAATCGAAATCGGCATCCTGGATCGCCAGTGTCTTGATCGGCGCTTGCCAAACCGCGCCGTACTCGTCGCCGAGGTCGACGCCTGGCAACTGCGCCGCAATGCTGACCATCGAGGTATTGCGTGGTCGTTTACTCGGCAGGACGCTGATGATAAAATGGCGCGACATTATGTTTCATAATTTATGGGTCACAATACTTGGGCTAGAAAATCGAGGAAGTTCAGGTCTGAGTGGGCCCCTCCAAGGGACTGGGTTTAGCGACCGGTGTTCAAGGTCTATCGCGATAGCATGAACAAGTCAAAGATTCTCCCATGTCCCTGAAACCCGGCTCTCACCTTGGCCCTTACGAGATCCTCGCGCCTCTCGGCGCGGGAGGTATGGGCGAGGTCTACAAGGCCAGGGATCCGAAACTGGATCGAATGGTGGCCATTAAGGTGCTGCCGGAGCATCTCGCGAGGGATGGCGACGCCCTCGCCCGCTTTGATCGCGAAGCCAAGGCTCTGGCGGCTTTGCAACATCCCAACGTGCTGGGCATTTTTGATTTCGGAACAGAAAACGACGTCGCATATGCGGTGATGGAACTACTAGAAGGTGAAACCCTGCGGAACATGGTTTCATCTGGCCCTCTACATCAGCGCCAGGCGCTGGATATCGCGGTCCAGATTGCCCACGGCCTTTCCGCTGCTCATGGGAAGGGCATCGTCCACCGGGACCTGAAGCCCGAAAACGTCATCGTGATGAAGGATGGCCGGGTGAAGATCCTGGATTTCGGTTTGGCGAAGCGGGTGATACCCGTGGATCTGAACACGCCCACCATCGCCCTAGGAACGTCTCAGAGCACCGAGAAGGGGATGATCCTTGGCACCATGGGCTACATGAGCCCAGAGCAGGTGCGCGGTGAAGCCGTGGACGCCCGCAGCGACATCTTCAGTTTCGGCTCGGTGCTCTTCGAGCTTTTCACGGGACAACGGGCCTTTGCACGAGACACAGCCGCCGATACCATGGCCGCGATACTTAAAGAGGATCCCCCGAACCTCGAATCTGGCAATCTGCTGCTGCCTGGGCCGATCCAGCGGATCCTTACCCACTGTCTAGAAAAGGACCCAGCTCGGCGCTTCCAAGAAGCACAGGATCTGGGCTTCGCCCTGGAATCCGCCGCCAGTGGTTCCGGCAACTCCTCTGACCCGCTCAACTCCTCCCACAGATTGAGAGGTCCACGTCTCCGACGCCTTCTCATGTTGGCCGCCCTCGCCTCCGTGGCGATCCTAGCAATTTGGGTCGGTCGCCGCAGCATGGCAATAGGACCGCCCGTGGCGCCGATCCGTTTCGAAATCCGCGCGCCGACGGGGACCCGGTTACAGAATTCGTTTGCCGTTTCGCCGGATGGATCTCGCATCGTCTATGCCGCCCGAGGCTCTGATGGCCAGAAATTCCTCTGGCTGCGATCCCTGGCGAACCTAACGCCCCTGATGCTCATAGGAACGGAGGGAGCTTCGTTACCTTTCTGGTCGCCGGATAGCCGTTTCATCGCCTTCTTCGCCGTTGGGAAGCTGAAGAAGCTCGACGCATCGGGGGGGCCACCCGTGACCCTTTGCGACGTCCCGGGATATCCTTCGGGCTCCTGGGGGAGCCAACGCTCGATTCTCTTCGCGGGCATGACAGACTCCGCGGTGAGCCTCATTCCGGAGTCCGGAGGCCCGCCCAGGATCGTACTTACGGCGGACGCTTCACGGCGGGAGACTTCCGTCTGCTGGCCGAGCTTCCTGCCCGATGGCCGTCATTTCCTTTATCTTGGCCGCAGCGATTCCGTGAATCAGATCTACGTCCGCGTGGCGGATGTCGCCGACGGGGCGTCGGCGCCGCTCCTAGAGAATTGTTCGCGCGTGCAGTACATGCCTAGCGGGCCGGGTGGCGCTGTCCGATCTGGTTGGCTGCTCTTCGCACGCAATGGCAGCCTATTGGCGCAACCCTTCGATTGTGATCGACTGAAACTGTCAGGCGAGACCATTGCCCCCGGCCAGGAGATCTGGCAACACAGTTTCAGCGGCGCCGCCCGCTTCTCAGTGTCGGACAACGGCCTCCTCGCCTCCCAGGGCAATGCGGGACTCGCGCGCCTCGCCTGGATGGATCGAACCGGGATGCAGACGGGTACGCTCGCTGCACCAGCCCTTTTCGAGTCGCTGCGTCTGTCTTCCGACCCCCAGAAGGTCGTCGTCAGCCGTGGCGATCCACACACGGGATTGAAGGACATTCTGGTCGGCGACTTGTCGCGCAATGTGTTCACGCGCCTAGAACTTGGTCCGGGTGACCAATGGAATCCAATCTGGTCACCGGACGGCACCCGGATTGCCTTCAGCGTAGGGACAGCGCACCATCCGCCCACAATGCACATGCTGGTACTGCGCGGCGCGGGCACTCCGGAGCCGCTCCAAGTTGTGGGTGGAGATCACACCGCGGAGGACTGGTCGCCCGACGGCCGTTTTCTTATCTACTTCGCGTCTCGTCCAGAGTCGGACAGCGGTCTCTGGGTTCTAGATCTGGATGGGAAACGAAAATCTCGCAAGTTTCTGTCGGTGTCGGAGACCATCTATTCTGAGAACTCGGCCCAGTTCTCTCCTGACGGCCACTGGATCGCCTACTGCGCGTCCGAATCCGGCCGCCATGAGATCTTCCTCACTACTTTCCCGGATCCGGGCGTGCGCATCCGCGTATCGGCCACTGGGGGCTCGCGTCCCCGTTGGAAACGCGACGGGAGTGAACTCTACTTTGTTTCCACGAACAACGAGATGATCGCAACACCCATCAAGCTCGGCCCAAGCCCACAGATCGGTGCGCCACGGTCTCTGTTCCATATGAATCATTCCGGCTGGCGAGACTACGACGTGACGGCAAATGGAGAACGCTTCCTGGTGGTGGAAAATCTTCCGTCCGAGGACACCGAGGCCATTTCCTTAGCTGTGAATTGGGAATCCCTGCTCCACCAATAGGAGGGGGCAGAGCACCATGAGCCTTGGATCCGGCACCCGCCTTGGCCCTTACAATAGTCGGGCCTGATGAACCCTATCTGCAGTTTCAAGCAGCGAGTGGAGCTGGTTGGAGAAGTCGGAGCGTTTCGATTTGGGCGATCAGGCCGTGGATCGCGGCCTTGGCATCGCCGATTAGCAGGCACAAAAGGACCCTGATTCGGGCCAGGATCTTTCGGATGTTGTGCCCGGCGCCGCACAGCAGCGCGTTCATCGCATTGCCCTTCGCACCTTTGAGAAAAAATTGATTCCCACTAAGCCGAAATCCTGATTGTCCTGAGGCAACTCTAGGGGTCCATCATGTCCGTTATCCGAACAGCTTTCGATTCTGACGCACCCAAATTTCAGGTGCAGGAGGGGCCCCATCGCGGGGCGTATCACCTGCACTGGAAAGTGGCGGAGGCCGAAAATCGGATCTTTTGTCGTCAGGACCATCCTGTGTATAGGGAATTCAAAAGCCCTATTTTGACGGTACGGGTGGCCGGGTCCCAATTCGTGGGCCAGAGACAGGGTCGGCCAAGAGATCGGGGACGGGCCAGTGAGTCAATGTAAGGGGTTGGCGTCCAACACAAAGCCCAGCCCTTTCCCTGCCCTTTTCATCTGCGGCGGAACCCAGGGGCGACCGTCCTGCAAGCCTACGGGCCTGGCGCCCGCATTTCCTAAGACAAGCGTTCCAGCGCTGGAATGGACCCATTTTCGGACAAGCTCGAAGTCAGCCCAGGCAGGTCGAACAGCGCGCCCCCGCCTGAAGGCGTTCGATGACTTCCGGCACCAGGCATAAATCGGTGATCTCCACCAGCTCCGCGTCCGGTGCATGGCTCGGCCTTGGTTGGCCTTTGCGGTTCACCCAAAGGGCCGTCCAGCCTGCGTTCAGCGCGCCTTCCACATCGTCGCTCCAGCTATCGCCCACCATGGCGATCTCACCCGGAAAAAGGCCGAGCCGCTTCTGCATTGCCTCGAAGGCGCCCGCGTCTGGCTTCAGGAATCCAAGCTCGGCGCTGAGGCCCTTCACGCGGAATTGTTCTGAAAGACCCAATGAATCCAGCAGGCCAAGCGAGAAACTTTGGGTGTTGGACAACAGCGCCACCCGTCCCAGGGATCGGGTGCGGGCCAGGACATCCAGGGCTTCCGGATAGAGCCGCGCATCGCCTTCGGAAAGCCGGAAAATGGAAACCATGCCCGCCATCTGGTCGCCTGAAAGCTGCAAATCATGTTCCCAGGCCCCGATGAAGGCTTCCGCATCCGGATAGGAGTGAGTCATTCCATCGCGCTGCAACTCAGGAAATTTCCCGCACTGCGCGGGTGAGAGCAAGCCCGCGATGCGTTGGAAGGGATTGCCGCCGGGGCTATGCACCAGCGTGTTCCAAAGGTCGAAGACGACGGCACGAATCATTGGTTCGCGTTTTTGGAGGAATGGAAGGGCACCTGAAACCCAACGCCCATGGCTTCGAGATTCGCCGTTCCATCCAGCTTCCACTTCGCGGCCTGGCGATGCTGCACCACGTCCGTCAGGGGCCGCCAGATGGCCTGCAGATCCCGGTAGGTCAGCACCAGTTCCAAGGGCACGGTGGCCTTGCTCTTGGCCCCCACGTCGAAGCCCGTCGGCAGGCCCACATCCCCGATGAAGCGGGATTGGTTTTCGGAATCCAGGCTGAGTTTTCCAATGAGGCCCCGGGCATGGAGCCGCAGGTCCGAATCGTTCCCCACGCCCATGTCAAAACGGAACCGGATGCGCGATTGTTCCAGCGGAAAGGCCAGCTCGACCTTAGGCTCCACGCGCTCCAGGGAAAAGTGGAGCTTGTCCGCCGCCGCGCGGTAGGCCGCCACGGGATCAATGATCCCGCATCCGCAGATCAGCAGCATGCTCGCGACGGCGATAGTTCGGCGCAACATCAGTCCCCCCTATAGACGACGCAGTTGTCCGTGGTCTCGAAGACTTCGATCTGCATCAAG
>JAYVXV010000201.1:0-5155 GCA_043784905.1 Holophagaceae bacterium
CACGGTTTTGCGTGCCGCAGACCTAACACGTCAAATGCTCGCCTACAGCGGCAAGGGACGTTTTGTGGTTCAACCCCTGGACCTGCGCCATGTCATTGATGAAATGACGCATCTGCTCGAAGTCTCGATCTCGAAAAAGGTCGCCCTGCACTTTCACCTGCCCGAAGGCCTTCCCGCCATCGAAGCTGACGCCGCGCAGATCCAACAAGTGGTGATGAACCTCGTGACGAATGCGTCTGAATCCATCGGTGACCGGGAGGGCGCCATTCGCCTTTCGGCCGATACCGCCTTGATTGACGAAGGCTACATCCAACGCCATCTTCTAGGCCAGGCGGTCAGCCCCGGCAAGTATGTGATTTTCCAAGTTTCAGATACCGGTAGCGGAATGAGTGCCGAAACCATTGCGCGAATTTTCGACCCTTTCTTCACAACCAAAATTTCAGGCCGTGGCCTCGGTCTCTCGGCGATGTTGGGCATCCTCAAAGGTCACAAGGCCGGCATCAACATCTATTCGGAACTGGACCGAGGCTCCACCTTCAAAATCTATTTCCCCGCCCGCGTTGCCGCCGCGACGGAGCCTGTCGCAGCAGAACCCAAGGCTCGCGCAGTGCTCCCTTTGGGCACCGCGCTTGTGGTGGACGATGAATCTGCGATCCGAACCACCGCCGCAGCCATGTTGGAATCCCTTGGGTTCAAAGTCATTGAGGCGAGCGACGGCGTCGAAGCGGTTGCTCAATACACCGCAAATCAAGCACACATCAACCTCGTCCTCATGGATCTCACCATGCCGCGCATGGATGGCAAAGACGCATTTCGTGCCCTTCGCGATCTGAATCCGGATGTGAAAGTCATCTTGTCCAGCGGTTACAACCAACAGGAAGCTGTCCAGAAATTAATAGGCCGAGGCCGAGCCGAATTTCTCCAGAAGCCATACCAATTCAAAGATCTGCGAGCTGCTCTGGAGAAGATCCTGCTTTGATGCTGGGGTGTGTGCGAAAAGAAAAAAAGGAGCCCCAGATTTCGCAGATTTCACAGATTAGCGTTCAAAGACTTTTGAATGCGACTCGGGTAAAAAACCCCTTGGGCTCAGGCTCGCCTGATCACTTCCGTCACGGTACGTTCGATGCCCACAAATACGTCGGCCAGATGGGCATCGTCGAACATATAAGCGGGCGTAGTGACGAGATTGAGTTCGTCATCTACGACGATTTCTCGGGCAGTTGCACGGTCCTGATGTTGAGCCCCGAGTGAATTGAGCGCAGCGGCACAGTCCGCATCGTTGCCAATGGTGAGCGCAGCGTGGCGATCACTGTTCTTCAAACAGAGCGCAACCAAAGCGGGCGCAATGCAAAGGGCGCCGATGGGTTTTTTTGCGTCGAAGAATGCCTTCACGAACTTGAGAATATCTGGATGTACGTCAGCCTCAGTCCCTTTGAACGCAAAGTTGCAATGGTTCTTCGCGACCCCAAAACCGCCAGGCATGATGAGCGCGTCAAAATCGGTGGGCCTTGCTTCAGAGAGCGGCTTGATTCGTCCCCGGGCGATGCGGGCGGCCTCTTCCAGGATGTTACGGCGCTGACCTTCCACTGGCTGCCCCGTGCGGTGGTTGACCACATGATGCTGATTCGCATCCAGCGCGAAACAATGGGCCACCGCCCCATGCTGGTCCAGCGCCAAAAGGGTGAGCACGGTTTCCCGGATTTCCGCCCCATCCAAATGGCCACACCCCGCAATGAGAACCGCGACGTTCAATACTTTGACCATGGAATCCTCCGAAATGCGCCTTAATCCCAAGTTGCATTCAAAAGCATAGAACCACCAAGACACCATGAACACCATGAACACCATGAACACCAAGAGACCCATCATCCGCGAGCTTCGCGAATGAAATGCATGTAGTCCAGCGACGGCCTCACGCCTTGGTGGTGAGTTTCTATCCTTTTGATCTCAACTTGGTATTAATGACCGCGCCGCTATTCTTGGCGGATGAATCTTTCATCACGCATCCCCAGAGATCTCCGCCCCACGGCCTTCTCACAATGGGTGGAGCAACGCCGCTCCAAGGTGGATTTCCTGGATCTCACCCTCTCGAATCCCACGCGCTGCGGATTTGATTACAGAGACACCGCATGGCGAGCCTCACTTGCTTCGCCGGAAATCCTGAATTATTTTGCGGACCCTCAAGGAAGCTTGAGCGTTCGCGAATCCATCGCCGCCCATTGCGGCCATGATGTCCAGGCCGAAGACATTCTCCTGACGGCATCCACTAGCGAAGCCTACTCGTGGCTTTTTAAGCTCCTTTGCGACCCTGGGGATGCAGTGCTGGTGCCGAGCCCCAGCTATCCGCTATTCGATCACCTTGCGGCCCTAGAAGGTTTGCGGGCCATCAACGTCCCCGCCTATTTTCATGAGCGTTGGTGTCTGGATGTGCGCGCATTGAAAGCCGCATGTGAGCCCCGCACCCGAGCGGTCATCGTCGTGAATCCCAACAATCCGACGGGACAATTCCTGTCGAAACCTGAATGGCGCGACCTCACTGAATTCTGCGCGAGCCATGATCTATCGTTGCTGGTGGACGAAGTCTTCGCCGACTTCGCGTTGGAACCTGGGGATGACGCCCTGCGCACAGCCTTGTTGGACCCTAACCCGCCCTGCCCCGTCTTTGTTCTTTCTGGTCTCAGCAAAGTAGCGTTGCTACCTCAAATCAAGCTAGGCTGGATTGTCATGCGGGGGCCTGCGCGGGAATACCTCGATCCCCTTTCATTCATCGCCGACCAATACCTATCCGTTTCCGCATCGGCGCAAGCCGTCGCGAGTGCGGCCCTCAAAGCGGCGCCCCTACTGCAAGATCAAGTGAGGGCCCGCGCGCACGAAAACCTGCGCTGCTTAGATGAGTTACTGAAAGCTCACCCCCATCTTTCTCGGTTGCCGGTGGAAGGCGGCTGGTCGGTGCTGTTGCGCCGTCCGGCCATAGAAGACGACGAGACCTACGCCCTCAGACTTTTGACAGAAAAATCGGTGCTGGTTCACCCCGGCCATTTCTTCGATTTACCCCTGGATGGATTCCTGGTCATGAGCCTCATCACCCACCCGGATATTTTTCGGGAAGGACTGGAACGAATCTTAGGGACCGTTACGTAATAACCAGTGCTCTTCTGGTTATTCGTTACGGCCCCTTATGCCGGACGCAGTCCGGCGCGATGGGTGGTGCTCCGAACATTGTCGAAGGCGTTACGGCCCCTTTCACCCTACGGGTATAACGATCCCTAACTGAACCCGGATTTTGCAGTTGTCATTGTTCCAGGCCGCTTCAGGCCTCGGACATCAGGCCTCGTTGTCGTGGTCGCTATCGCATGCATGTGTGCAAGATGGCCCATCCAAAATCAACAACGAAGCCTGAAGCCCGAGGCCTGATGCCTTCTGACCATGAGCACAAACGCAAAATCCGGGATAAAGGGGAACACTGAGATGATCGCAATGACCAAGTTACTTTTCCGCAGCGGCTTAGTAGACTAATCCGCCATGCCCCCCATCCAAACCAACTGCCCCACCTGTGGCGCCCCCCTCTCGTTCCGCCCCGGAACCATGGTGGCTGTCTGTTCATCCTGCGGATCCTTGAGTGCGCGCACGGACCGCGATCCAGAACTCATCGGCAAAGTCGCTGCGCTGGTGGACACTGGCTCACCGTTACGGGTGGGCGTCGAGGGGCGCTATGCCGGTCGAGCCTTCGCCCTGGCTGGGCGCGTTCAGCTATCGCATCCGCTGGGCGGCGTGTGGGACGAATGGTATCTCGCCTTCGAGGATGGCCGGTGGGGCTGGTTGGCCGAGGCCCAGGGGAAATTTCTACTGACCTTTGAAGAGAAGACCCATTCAGACATTCCACCTTTCGATCTCCTTCAGGCTGGCGCGGTGGTTCACCTGGGCGAAATACCGTGGGTTGTCGCCGAGGCCAGCTTTGGAACTTTTGCGTCCGCCGAAGGTGAGATCCCCTGGAAAGTGGATATCAACGGCACCTTTCGTTTCGCGGACCTATCCGGTGCGCACGGCGCCTTCGCCAGTTTGGATTACGGCGCGGGGAATGATGTTCCAGTCTTGTACTCGGGCCGCGAAGTTAGTCTGGACGATCTGAAGCTTCGCCAGGCCAATGCTGATCCCACCGCTGGGCCGAAATTACAGGCGATGAATTTGCAATGCCCCCACTGTGGCGGCGCCCTGAAACTCCACAGCCCCGATCAGGCGCAGCGGGTGGGCTGCCCCTATTGCGGCTCGTTGTTGGATGCCTCGGGCGGCAAGCTCGCTTTCCTTAAATCACTCAAGCAGGCGGATGCACGGATGTTCATTCCGTTGGGGACGGATGGCGTGATCCGAGGTGTGCCCTACACCTGCATCGGTTACCTGCGCCGCTCGTGTAACGTCGAAGATGTGACGTATCCGTGGGGTGAATACCTGCTGATGGATCGCAAGCATGGATTTCATTGGCTCACTGAAAGTGAGGGTCATTGGAGCCTGGTGGAATCCGTGGCCGCAGGTGATGTGGAAGCCCACGGCAACCCGTCTTTCATCGTCTGGAAAGGCCGCAGTTTCCGTAGGTATCAAGATGTGAATGCCCGCGTGGACGGCGTCTACGGGGAATTTTATTGGAAGGTTGAGCAAGGCGAAACCGCGCAGATTGCTGAGTTCATCAGCCCCCCATTGAGTCTGGCTTCAGAAACCCAGAAACATCAATCCGGCGGCGAAGAGATCAACTGGAGTCTCAGTACCTACTTGGAGCCTAGCGAAATCTGGCATGCGTTTACCCTGCCTAATGCGGCACCTTTACCCAAAGGCATCGCACCTCATATGCCGAATCCGTTGAAGCCCCGGCTCCAGCAAATGACCACGTGGATGGTCATGGCGTTGGGTGCATTGTTGGTGTTGTTGATGGTGCTCTCCGTCACCCATCGCAACCAGCTGGTGTTTCAAGAAACATACAATTTTGCCGACCGCATTCCCGCCCGCCCGGCCCCCACTGACCTGGCGAACCCGCAGACACCCTCAAGCGCGGCCACGGTGGATCCCACCGAGCCCGTTTTCTTTTCTGGCCCCATAGAAATCAAAAACAGTCATCAAAACCTGGAAGTAAAAATGACCGCGCCCGTGGAGAATGGATGGATCG
>JAYVXV010000202.1:0-5137 GCA_043784905.1 Holophagaceae bacterium
ATTCCTCGGGTCGAGAACACCGACGAGATGGTGGAAGCCCTGCGTCAACTCCTCCAAGCCCACCATGAGCTGAATCGCGGAGACACCATCGTGATGACCATGGGCCTGCCGCTTTGGAAGAGCGGCAGCACCAACACCATGAAAGTGATGACTTTCTGAGAACTCAAATCCTAAATGTCTAAACTGCTTGGCTTTTTCGGGATGACCATCGGCGGATGGATCGGCTGGTGGCTGGGGGAGTTCGTCGGCATCACCACCGCCGTCGTGCTCTCGGGCATTTTCAGCGGCGTGGGTCTTTGGGCGGTGCGGTGGCTCCAACGGGAATACTTGGAGTAACTTTCTCGGGTCGTCGGTATGGATCGAGGGCTCGATGGCCTGGGGGGTGATCAAAGTCCCCAGCTTTTCAAGGCCCCCAGCAGGACATCCAACTGTTCAGTTTCCGTGGTGTGGAACCGACTCACGAGCTTGAACCCTTGCGCCACTTTCTGATAGCGATGCAGCCATAGAAAGGGGCCTTCCCAAGGGGCATTCGGCCCGTTGCGAGTCTTCACGAGGAAGGCCACGGTGGTCCAAGGCCCTCGGCTCAGCACCCGGCGGCCGATTTCTTCCAGCGCCGTTTCATCGTCGTGTTCCAACACCAAGTCATCAATGTCTTGAATCATCATGAAGAAACGCTACACCGGCTCCGATCTTCTGAGCCCGGATTTTGCAGTTGCCCTTGCTCCCGCCAGCCATGGCTTCGGGCGTCAGACTTCAGGCATCGTTGTTGGTGGTGGATGGATGATCTGTCCCGAATGGCATACGAAGCGATACCCAGCAACGAGGCCTGAATCCCGAAGCCTGAGTACCTTGGCGCCGCTCGTCTACCATGATTTGATGCCTCGCCCTTCTGCCAAGACCTCCGCGCTGCTCGTTGTGGGCTTGGCTTTTTTTACGGATATGTTTCTCTACTATTTACTGGTGCCGCTGCTGCCGATCTATGCACGGGCCCTGCATCTCGGGCAGATGCGTGTGGGTTTTTTGTTCGGTAGCTATGCCATTGCACTCTTGGCGGTGACGCTGCCCTTGGGTGCCTTGGCCGACCGCGTGGGCCGACGAAGGCCCATGCTGCTCGGACTTTTTGGGCTAGGTGCCACGACCCTTCTTTTCGTCTTTGCTAAAAGCTATTGGCTGTTGGTGCTGGCCCGAGCCCTGCAAGGAGCGGCCGGCGCCGCCACCTGGATTCCAGGACTGGCTTTATTGGCGGATCATTTTTCGTCAGGAGAGCGTGGGAGGGCCATGGGAACGGTCTTCGCCTGCGCCAATCTGGGCGTGCTTTTGGGCCCACCCATCGCTGGTTTCCTCACTCAGAGCTTTGGCCCATCCTCCCCCTTCTTGCTCGGCGTGGGCCTGGTGCTGCTGGATGCAGCAGGACGGGCCTTTTTCCTGAAAGAAATACCCATGTCGGGTGGGGAGCGGATCAGTCCCAAAGTGCTGGTGGGGAATCGCTCCATTCTTGTTTTCAGTGGTGCTCTGGCGTTGGGGGCGCTGCTCTGGTCCGTGATGGAATCCACGCTGCCGCTGCACATGGACTCCGTCCTGCATTTCAGCCCCAGCCAGATCGGGCTTTGCTTTGCTGCTGCGGCGGCGACCCACACGGTCACATCCCCCTTGATGGGCCATCTGTCTGATCGAATCGGTCGAAAAAAAGTGCTGATCATGGGCCTGCTGATGGCCGTCGTCATCATTCCTTTGCCCGTATTCTTCCGGCATCCGTGGCTGGTGGTGGCAAGCATGATGGCCCTTGGCAGCACCGCCAGTTTCATCATGTCGCCCTCAAGTCCCGCGGTGGCTGACGCGGTGGAGAAGACCGGCAGCGCGAGCTTTGCTTCGGCCTTCTCTATCCTGAACATCGCTTACGCGGTGGGGATGATGGTGGGCCCGCTGGTGGGCAGCGCCTTAGTTCAGGGGATTGGCTTGCAAGCGGCCTTGATGGTGGTGGGGCTTGGGTTCGGCGCCTATATTTTTGCGGCAAAAAGCGTGAAGGCTTGATATCCAGTCGCGATCAAAAAGATGGTCCACCACAGAGACACAGAGGGTACTGGGGGCCCTGAGAAATGATTTGGTTTTTTTGTTTTCGCGTCTATTCGCGTGGTTTCGCGGTTCCAGTTTTTTTTCGGTGCTCAACGGGGAAAAACCCTGGAACCGCGAATGGCGCGAAAACACGCAAAAAAAGATTGCCTTCGGCGGCCCATGCCGTTTGATCCTAAACGTGTAAATTGGAAAGAGGAGTCACCATGTTGCGACCGTTTGCACTGACGATGATTTGCGCTGGATTGATGGCGCAGGTTCCGCCTGCCGGTTACCACGGTGTGCGATTGCCGATTTCTTTTTTCGCGGGCAATCGCGCCAGGCTGCTACAACAACTGAAGGCCATGGGGCCCGGTACGCTTGCGGTCATCAAGTCCATGCCCGAGCAGCCGCGCAACGGCGACGGGGAGCAGGGCTATCGTCAGGATTCGGATTTCTACTACCTGACAGGTGTGGAAGAGCCCGGTGCGGTGGCCTTGATGGATGCGGACAGTGCCAAGCCTTACACGCTAATGGTTCGACCACGGGATCCAGCCCGGGAGGCCTGGAACGGCCCGCGCCTTGGCGTGGATGGCGCGCTGAAAATGGGCGCGGATCAGGCCCTGGATTTTCCGAAAGCCGAAGAAACGCTCCTCGCGACTTTGAAGAAGGCGCAGCGCGTTGTGCTGATCTGCAATCTGGACTCCGAGTTTCGCACTAAGGTTCTGGATACGGTGCTGCCCATGGGTACGGACAACAACCACAGCCTGTATCGAAGAACCCTGGTGGACGGTCGCCACATGGTCGCTGAGCTGCGTTCCATCAAACAGCCGGTGGAAATTGAGATGATCCAGAAAGCCATAGACGTGAGCATTGATGGGCACTTAGCTGCCATGCGCACTTCGCGTGGCGCGGTGAACGAAGGCCAAGTGGCCGGAGCCTTTGAGGGGACGGTGCGAATGCTGGGCGCGCGATATCTGGGTTATGACACGATTGCCGGCGCCGGAAACAACAGCTGCATTCTTCACTATCCATTCAATGATTCGCCGCTTGCGCCTGGATCTTTGCAGCTCATGGATGCCGGTGCCGAGGTGGGTTATTACGCCGCAGATATCACGCGCACCTGGCCTTTGAATGGGCACTTTTCTGATGAGCAGCGCGCCCTTTACGAGCTGGTCTACAAAGCCCAGGAAGCGGGCATCGCGGCCTGCGTGGTGGGCAATCCCCACATCTCGACCCACTACGCCACCTCGCGGATCGTGAGCGATGGCTTGGTGGATCTCGGCATCTTGAAAGGGGAAAAGGACGAGGTTTATAAACGCGGGGACTGGAAACGGTTCTTCATTCACGGGACCAGTCATTGGCTGGGCTTAGACGTCCACGACGCTGGTGATTACGGCGCCAGGGATCCGATCTACCGTGGGGGCGGTCGCCGTCCATTAGAAGCTGGAATGGTGCTGACGGTGGAACCGGGCATCTACATTCCGAAGGGCGCAGAGGGCGTTGAGCCGCGCTGGCAGGGCATCGGCATCCGCATTGAGGACGACATCCTGGTGACCAAGGAAGGCCCCAAGAACATGAGCGGTCGTTTGCCGCGCAAGGCTGAGGACGTTGAAGCAGCCATGAGGTAGTGAGGGTTGAGGGTTGAGGTACGAGGTTCAGTATCGAGCGGTGCCTATGGCACCGTTTGATTTGTAGTGCGACCTGTGGCCGCCTCCGTTCCCCCTCATCGCTCTTTCCTCGTACCTCACACCTCTTCTTCCTTCTTCACGAGTTTCACGGGGAACGGTGCGTGAGGCAGGTTCACGACGCCTTTCCAAACGTAGCGGGTGCCTCGTTTTTGGCCCTGCTTGACGATGACGCCTTCGGTTTCGAGGTCGGCGAAAAAGCGACGCAGCGTGGCTGGTGCCCAATCGCAACCGGTCAGTTCCAGAGCATCCTGTGCTTCAAAGCTGGACAAGGCGCCGCGATCTTGTAACAGGCGCACCAGATTGGATTTCAACTCGTCTAATTCCTGGCGATTGCGGCGAGCCTTGGTTTTGAAATCACCGGTTGAAGCTGGAGGGCCCGGCACAAAACCAGAATGTCCCCCCGAAAACGCCGAAGGCGTGGCCAGGTGTTCGGTGGGGCGCTGGGGCGCCGAGGCCTCGTGCAACAGCCCGCCGTCCAAATAGATGTCCGCGTCCTCAGCCTTAAAAAGCACCACGACCGAACTGGCCGCGACTCCCTCATTGTGAAGCGCCGCGATGACTCTATCTCCGATGCGCTGCTTTTGAATGCGGGAAAGAGCGGGAGTGTGAATCACAACCATCGCCATCGGTAACTCCAGTTTGAACGTGAGGTCCCAGTGTAAGTTCCTCTTAAAAGAGGTCAAGCGCGATTGATGAGGAATCCATTAAGCTGGGTTAGAGCCCATTCGAAAAATAGGCTCCCAGGAGTCCCAATGGCGCACGCCAAGGCCCCGCGCAAGCTAGCCCACCCTGAGGAGCAGGCCCGTTTCGAGGCCTTTCTGCGAAGCCGTTCATTAAAATACACCGGCGAGCGCAAGGCTCTGCTGGATGCCGTATTTGCTTCCAAGCACCATTTTGACGCCGATAGCCTGCACCTGTCTTTGCGTCAGAAGGGGAATGCAATCTCTCGTGCCACCGTGTACAGAACCCTGGATTTATTAGTGCAATGTGGGCTGGTGCGCAAGCAGAGCCTGGGCGATCAGCACGCCCATTACGAATCCGTGCATGGCGACGAACACCACGACCATCTGATCTGCCTGAACTGCAACCGCATCATCGAGTTTTTCCGCCCCGATCTCGAAGCCATGCAGGACGCCATTTGTGCTGAATTTGAATTCAAGGCCCTACATCACAGCCTGCAAATTTTCGGTATCTGCAAAGCCTGCCGTGGGAAGACGGACGAAGCCGAGGTCATGCATCGTGTGGCGCAGATTCATACGTGATGTGAGGTGGCGAGGTAGGAGGGGTGAGGTACGAGGAAGGCTCAACGCTTCCTCATACCTCGCCCCTCACTCCTCATACCTCGCCAGTTCCAGTACACTCGGCCATGCCCAAGCTCACCTATCAAGACATCCAAC
>JAYVXV010000203.1:0-5123 GCA_043784905.1 Holophagaceae bacterium
TCGCGTCGGTGAAATCCTGGCCCTTCAATTTCTTCCCGTCGGCCCCGCGTGCGCTTCCATCAGCACCGTGGCATACCGAACAATTCTGCATGAAGAACAGCCGCAGGTCTTTCTTCGCCTGGTCCTGGGTTGCTTGGACCGGGAGACTGACCACCAAGAGAAGCGCTACGCTGGCTATCCCGCGCATATCTACTTCTTCTTCGCAGGCATGGCAGCCATGGGGCGGATGATTTCGGCGACCAATTTCTGCGCCTCTTCATCCGTCAGTTGAGACTGGTAGGCGGGCATCCCGCCCTTGCCCTTAAGGATGGAGTGGACCAGATCCGCATCCTTTTCGTGGGCTTGCCAACGCGAATCATTCAGCACTCTGCCAGGCAGTTTCTGACCACTAGCGCCGCGTGCAGACCCATCCTGGCCGTGGCAGGCCGCGCAGGAACGCAGATAAAAGACCTTCATATCCTTCTGATCAGCGGAATGCCCCAAGATGGAACAGCCAATGATGAGAGCGAAAACCTTGAACCGCATGGGTTTCTCCGAAAGTTGGGCAAACCTTATCACGCAAAAAGTGCGACACCAAGGCAAGAAGGTTAGGAGCCGTTGCAAAATACCCAGCACTCTTCTGGGTATTTTGTTACGGCTCCTTATGCCGGACGAAGTCCGGCGCGATGGATGATGCTCCAAAACAAGATCGAAGGTGTTACGGCTCCTTATGCCGGACGAAGTCCGGCGCGATGGATGATGCACCAAAACAAAATCGAAGGGGTCACCGCTCCTTCCATCCTGCAAGGGTGTGAAGAGCCCTAAGCGAACCGCCAGAAGAACGCTGGCGATTCACCAAAAAACTCCTAATGCCGGTCCAAGATCGCAGGTGATAAAGTTATCTCGTCGCAACGGCGAAAGATTAGCTCCCATGGCGGAATGGCAGACGCAGCGGACTTAAAATCCGCAGCCCGTAAGGGCGTCCCGGTTCGAGTCCGGGTGGGAGCACCATCACATCGCCCTAACCAAAAACAGGACTAGATGTCCTGTTTTTGGTTAGGGCGATGTGATGGTGCTAAATGCCCACAATCGCAAGCGACGCGGTGAATGGAGATAAATTGGGAGAACTAAATGTTCTCTCAGGTTTTTAGCGTGGCATGCGTGGTGTTCAATCCCCACAATCGCAAGCACTCAGCTAAGATCGGCCCGAGGTCTGATACTGCGAGAGCATGAAGCGGCAAGATCGGACCTCCCTCCAACATCGCAACTCGAACATCGCACCTCGAAAATCTTCAGGAGCCTTCGTGATCCTTCAAAACTGGTGGTACACCACGCTCCTCGACACCGCAGAACCGGTCTTGCCTTTTCTTGAAGGTGACATCGCCTGCGACGTGGTCATCGTGGGAGCGGGTGCGGCAGGGCTTTCTGCGGCGATGGCGCTCATGGATTCAGGGCTCAAGGTCGTGCTACTGGATCGCAACATTTGTGGTGGTAGCAGCACCGGGAAAAGCGCGGGGTTTCTGACGCCGGACAGCGAATTGGAGTTGGCCCAGCTCGTGCGGCGCTACGGCGAGCAGGGTGCCAAAGATACGTGGGAATGCGCGCAAAAGGGCATCGAGCGCATGGTGTCCTTGGTGAATGAGCACGGCCTTTCCTGCGACCTTTTGAAGCAGGACAGCCTTTTCCTGGGCAACGGCTCCAGTGGGCTGAATGACGTGAAAGAAGAAGTCGCATCGCGCAAGCAACTGGGCTACGAAGTGGATTTGTACCAGGCGAATGAGATTCCCAAGGTGCTCGGCGCCACTTGTTTTTCGGGGGCCGTGCGCTACCCCGGCACCTATGGCATTGATGCCCTGCGCTACGCCCAAGGCTTGAAAAAGGTCCTACTCGAAAAGGGCGTGAAAATTTTCGAGGCCACCGAAGTGAAACGCATTGAGGGCCATCGCGTTGTCACGCACGCGGGCTCGGTCACCGCCGACCAGATCATTCTTTGCGCGGATAAGCCCGTAAAGGACCTTACGCGATTCCAGGACGAGGTCTATCACGCCCTCACCTTCCTCTCCATCAGCGAGCCCCTTAGCGATGAAGAGGTGAAGCAACTTTTCCCCGCTGAACCCATGCAGTGCTGGGATTCCGATCTCGTTTACTCCTATTGGCGGCTCACCGGGGACCAACGAATTTTGTTGGGCGGCGGCAGCGCCCTGAGCACTTTCTCGCATAATGACGTGACGAGCCCGAGCATCATCGAAGGCGTCATCAAACGATTCAAAAAGCGCTTTCCCTACCTCGACGACGTGACCTTCCTCCAATATTGGCCAGGCCGCATTGATTGCACCCGGGACCTCATGCCCACGGTGGTGCGGGATTCCCAAGCGCCGTGGATTCACGTGGTCCTAGGCTGCGTGGGCCTGCCCTGGGCCACCTTCTGCGGGGATTTCGCCGCCCGCCATGTGCTCAACACCGAAGCCCAGGATGACCACAAGTTCTACCGCTATTTCACCGACGACCGCGCCTTTCTCATCCCCACCTGGGCCGAAAAAATCGCCGGGAAACAACTGGTCTTCAGCCTCAATAATGTTTGGGCCAAGTACTACCAAGTGGACCAGGGGCACGATCCAGAATATCGAAAAGGGCAGTTCTAAAAAATGGTCGTGGGTCTTGGGTCCTGGCTCTTGAGAAGCAGGGATTAGACTGGAAGCAGGAGGCCCGATGGCCAGGCCTGAATCAAAACCTAGCGACGGAACCGATCTCGCCACCAAGACCAGGTCAAAGACGAGGTTGCAGCCCCCTTCCATGTGGAAGGTGGTGCTTCACAACGACGACTACACGACGCAGGCCTTCGTGGTCTTCGTGCTGACCGTGATTTTTCGCAAGCCCGAGGGCGAAGCCACCCGCATCATGCTGGCGGTGCATCGTCAGGGTAAGGGCATCGCCGGCCTCTACACCCACGAGGTGGCCGAGACAAAGATCGCGCAAGCGCGAGCCTTGGCGGAGCAATACGAGTACCCCTTGCTCTGCACCATGGAACCCGAAAGCGTGAACGCATGAACACACCGCCCCTCGCCGACAATCTGCAATCCGCCATCCGCCGTGCTTTTGAATTGGCCACGTCACGAAGGCATGAATTTGTCACCACCGAGCACTTGTTGGCGGGCCTTCTGGGAGAGCCTGACATTCAGAAAACCCTCACGGCCTGCGGTGTGCTTCCCCCCACGGTGCAAACTTCGCTCGACGTTTTTTTCGCAGATAAAATTGAAACGCTCCCCCACGGCGTGACCCTTCATCCCTCACCCAGCTTAGGTTTCCAGCGGGTGATGGAGCGGGCCATTCTCCACGCGATGTCCTCCGAGCAGGCCACCGTGGAGATGGGCAGCGTGATAGCGGCCCTATTGCAAGAGCCTGAAAGTTTCGGTGCCCATTTCTTGCGATCCCAAGGCCTTCAGCGCCTGGCGCTGTTGCGCTATCTCTCCCACGGGGGGTCCGAGTCGCCCGTTTCCAAATCTTTAAAGCCCAGCGAAGCTCCCCAGGAAGGCCAGGAAGAAGGCGAAACCCCGCCCCCAGACCCACTCCAGGCCTACACTGTGGACCTGGTGGCCCGCGCCGGCGAAGGCAAGATTGATCCTTTGGTGGGCCGCCTGGAAGAACTCGATCGGATTATTCAAATCCTTTGCCGACGACGGAAAAACAATCCGCTACTCGTGGGCGATCCGGGGGTTGGAAAGACTGCCCTAGCCGAGGGCCTGGCGCTGCGGCTTCACGAGGGCAAAGTCCCCGATGCTATCAAGGGCGCATCCCTGTTCGCCCTAGACCTGGGCGCGCTGTTGGCCGGTACGCGCTATCGGGGTGATTTCGAACAACGGGTGAAGGCCGTGCTTGAGGCTCTGAAAGCCAAGGACCACGCCCTGCTTTTTATTGACGAAATCCACACCATCGTGGGCGCGGGTTCCGTCAGCGGTGGCAGCCTGGATGCATCCAATCTGTTAAAACCCGCGCTGGCGGCGGGCGAACTGCGCTGCATCGGTGCTACGACTTTCCAGGACGCCAAGCTCTCTTTCGACAAGGATCGTGCCCTGTCTCGGCGCTTTCAAAAAGTGGATGTCGGTGAACCTTCCGAGGCCGAATCGCTCGATATCCTCAAAGGATTACGAAAACTCTTTGAGCATCATCACGGCGTGCGCTTTTCGGATGCTGCGCTGGAAGCTGCGGTGCGACTGAGTTCGCGTCATTTGCGCGATCTCCATTTGCCGGATAAGGCCATTGATGTTCTGGATGAAGCCGGAAGCGCACAAAAATTATTGCCTCCGCGCAAACGTAAGAAAATGCTCGATGTGGTTGATATCGAAATCATCGTGGCGAAGATGGCCAGGGTTCCAGTTCAGAGCCTCAGCTTTGATGATCGCGAGCGATTGGCGGATCTCAATGGTCAGTTGCACCGAGTCATTTTCGGCCAGGATGTGGCCATTGAGAAAGTATCCAGCAGCATCAAACTCAGTCGCTCTGGGCTTCGCGGGCACGAAAAACCCATGGGGTCTTTTCTGTTCTCTGGTCCCACGGGTGTTGGCAAGACTGAGCTCGCCAAGCAGCTCGCGAAAATTCTCGCGGTGCCCTTTTTGCGGTTCGATATGAGCGAGTATATGGAGAAGCACGCGGTGTCCCGCCTGGTGGGCGCCCCGCCGGGATACGTGGGTTTCGATGAAGGCGGGCTGCTTACGGATGCCGTAAGGAAAAGCCCCCACGCCGTGCTGCTATTGGACGAGATCGAAAAAGCCCATCCCGATCTCTTCGCCATTCTGCTGCAAATCATGGACCACGCCACGCTCACAGACAACCACGGCCGCAAAGCTGACTTTCGCCACGTTGTGCTGATCCTCACCACCAACGCCGGTGCGCGGGATCTTTCGCAACGACGCGTGGGTTTCAATGATGCGATAGGGACTTCTGCGCGGGGCGCCATCGAGAAAACTTTCAGCCCCGAATTCCGAAATCGTCTGGATGCCATCATCCCCTTCGCGGCCCTTGGTCGGCCTGAAATCCTGAAGGTCGTGGACAAGAATCTCGCAGAACTTCAGGTCCTTCTGGACGAGAAAAGTGTAAAGCTATCCGTCAGCCTTGAAGCCCGACAATGGCTCGCAGACACAGGCTAC
>JAYVXV010000204.1:0-5123 GCA_043784905.1 Holophagaceae bacterium
GTTGTCATTGTTCCAGGCCGCTTCGGGCCTCGGACATCAGGCCTCGTTGTCGTGGGTCGCTATCGCATGCATGTGTGCAAGATGGCCCATCCAAAATCAACAACGAGGCCTGAAGCCAGAGGCCTGATGCCTTCTGACCATGAGCACAAACGCAAAATCCGGGATCAAACATTTAGGCGGCCCTGGACATCCCCAAACCTAGCATTGGCCAACTTCTTCGATAACTTTTTGACGAAACGATTCGAGGAGCAGAACCTTCTCATTCCCATTCGCCGAAGAGGCCCAGCTGTACCCCTGCGGTGGGGTCGGACGGAAAGGGAAAATCGGTTGCGGGTGCCCACGGATGCTCTGGACTGAAGGGGCCAGGCAGAGGCAATTCTGGTGGCAGCCAGCGTAGGGCCGGAATGGCGGGAAGCCTTGCTATCAGGGCTTTGGCAGCCTCGTCGCTGGGTACACTGGGCACTCGCAACATGGCTACCGGGGGATGCTGTAGCAGCCCTTTCATCTGGAGTGGAAAGGCGGCGCGGGATTCCAACGGAGATGGAGTACGGGCGTCAGCCCCGAGTCCCGCGCTAAAGGTTGGGAGCGCGGGCGGGAGCGCTAGCGAATTCCGCCAGGGTAGACCTTCGCGCATAGCTTGGAGGCCCAATAGCAACGCAGCTTCGAGGTCGTGGCAGGGGCCCACTTGAACGGATGATTTTAGTCTGGATTCAAGGCTTTGAATGAGGTCTCGGAGTCCTGTTTCCACCTCTTCCCAAGATCCGTTGGCGCCGTTGTATTCGGCGCCGCCGAAGACCCCCACGCGCCAACCGCAACGTCGGCGTTGGAAGGGCAGGGCCAGCGGCCACCCCCCTTCGGACATACGCAAACTGAAGGCGCGCTCGAGTTCAAGCTGTAGGGTCTCCATCGAGGTGGCGATGGCTTCGGTATCCAGTGATGACAACGCACCGAGCGGAAAGAGAACTTCGCCCCACAGAAAGCCTGGTACGACTTCATCCAAGGCTCCGAGCAAAGCGGTATCACCATGAGGGACGTGGCCTAAATCGGGGATGGACCAAGCTTTGAGAGAGTCCTGCACCCATCCAAACGCACCGTGACGCCACAGTTCGCCTAGGCTACCCGTAGGCATTTCAGGACCATGAATCCAACCCCGGAATGCGCCGCCTGTGAAGTAAGCGGCCGAGGATTCTCGAAGGTGGAGCGAGAGGCCAGGTAGCGTGCTGAGGGCTTCAAGAAATCCCGTGCGCTGATCGCCATTGAGGCTCTGGAGCCAAGATGGATCTGCATCCCAAAGCAAGGCCAGCCCACCCGGAAGGATGGCGGCCATTTCGTTTAGGGCGCGCAAAGCCATCCAGGGAGCCATCGGCGCCGTGGGCGCGACACATTCCAAGGCCCGGGTCCCGGTCCAACCCGCAAACGGTCCGTCGTGCCCGCATCGGATAAGGTAGCCGCGGCCTTCGATCAGACGCATCAGACGCACCGTACCTTCGGCGCGAAGCAAGGCCGACCCACGCCACCGGGCGTGAAGGCGCGATCCCAGGAACGGCGAAGGCGCTGGGCGGCTTCATCGGCGGCGGATAGATCATCCCGGCCCCGCAACCTCATACCCAGCCAGATGGCAGCCAGGGCGCAACCTGTGCCTCGTCGTTGGCCTTTCAAACGAGGCGAAGCGGGCAACGCCGTGATGCCTGATCCAGTGATCCATAAATCCTGTACTTCGTCGCCCTTGGCTGGATGGGCATGACCGCCTTTCAGCCAAACAGCTTTTGCGCCACGCTCAAGCCAGGGTCTGGCGAGCACCTCAGGCGCGGCGCTTTGAATTTGGTCGGGTGGCAGACCCGCTGCGGCGGCGGCTTCGCCACGATTGGGGCTCACAATCCAATTCCCATTTTTGAGAAGCGCGTCGGCCATGTTTCGAAGGCCCGCGCCGTCGTGAAGGCCCACGCCCGCGCTGGGCGCCAAGATGGGATCCCAGATGCGGAATGGTGGATTAAGGGCCCCTATGGTGGCCGCCAGCCTCCGAAAAGTGGCTTCATCTAAGGCGCAGAGGCCGAGCTTGACGCCCCAATTGCCGGTGAGGTGAGGGCCGAGCGCCTCGATGCGTTTCACCGGGTCCATGAACGGCGCGGTGATCTGAAGGCAGGCGAGGCCGTTCTGAAGGGTTTCGGCCGTGCTTACGGCCATAGGGTGAACCCCCAGTTCCGATAGCGTCATCACGTCTCTGAACAGGCCCGCCCCAGCAGACGGATCCACGCCGCCCAGGCAGAGGGCGAGAGGCACAGAAGTGATTGGCGTGGGGCTAGTCATGTTTAGCCCATAAGAATGCCAGCCTTGGGGCCAGGAACCATAGGAATCAGCTATTCATGGGCTTCCGCAGGGTGATGTGCGCCAGAAAGGAAGGCGTGGGGTGGCTCTTGGGGGCGACGGACCGAGTCTTCCTAGCCGCAGCGGTATTTTCGAGTCGAGGATACGAATGGACAGAGGCAGGGGCTATTTTTCATAATTTTGGCGTGGAACATAAAATAATGGGTGTGAAACATTACTAAATTTAAAAATTTAGTAATCAGGAGTAGAGGCTCATGTCCATTTTGCGGGCGTAGCTCTTGGGGGCCGTAGCCCTTCGATAATGCTCGGAGAACCACCCATCGCGCCGGACTGCGTCCGGCATAAGGTGCCGTAGCAAAATAGCCAGGACTGCACTGGCTATTTTTCAACGGCACCTAAAATTCAGCCCGCCGAAGCGGGCTGAACAACATCACCAAGTTTCAGGAGAGGAGTGCGATTGCGACTGCTATTTCTTCTTTTTAGCGCCCTTGCCATTGACCTCGTCAGCCAGCTTTTTGCCGGGCTTGAACTTGGCAACCTTCTTAGCCGCGATCTTGATGGGCTTGTTATCGCGGGGATTACGGCCAGTGCGCGGGCCACGGCTGACAACAGAGAAGGTCCCGAAACCCACGAGGGTAACCTTATCGTTGGCGCGTAGGGCGCTGGACACGCTGGTAATCATCTGGTCCAAGGCAGCAGCAGCCTGGGCTTTGGTGATTCCAGCCTTGTCCGAAATGGCGGTGACCAGTTCGGCTTTGTTCATGTAAAACCTCCGAAAAAGGGGACCTTGGTCCCCGGTTAAGAGAAAACGGAATCACCCCACGATGAGATGCCCGATTTCACTAAGTTCTTAAAGAGCTGAGAAGCGAAGACCCTAGTGGATCCTGATGATTTGCTAAACTGCAAGGAAGGTACGGCCCAGATGTAGTCCCGTCAAGGGTTTTCATATTTTTTTTTTCGGGAACAGGCCTGTATAGCGAGTCTAGCCGGTTCAAGATTGGGTGAATCACCTCTATTCCTTGGTCCTAAGTCATTGGAAATTAGCAGATGTCGTTCTGGTGCGCCTTCGCGACGCAGCAATGTTCCACGGGCCAACAGGGGCAACGTTCCACGGAATGTCAATCCCGGGAAGGCCCTCCAAGCCTACAATGAGGTCATGTCCTACCCCTTTTTCCTACGCCTGGCCTACGTCGGCACGAGCTTTTATGGCTGGCAAATCCAAACCTCGCTACGGAGCGTGCAGGGAGAATTGTGGAAGGCGCTTCAGACCCTTGATCCTGAAGCGCCCATGCCACAAGGAACCGGCCGGACGGATGCAGGGGTCCATGCGCAGGCCCAGGGCGTCCTGGTCAGGACTATGCGAGATTGGAACCCATATCGCCTTCTAGCAGCCCTCAATGCGCATCTTCCCGTGGATGTTCGGGTGATGACCACCGAGCCTGCGCCCGAGGATTTCTTCCCCCGTCAGCATGCGGTGGCGAAACGCTATATCTATCGCATTCAGGAAGGGCCTGCGGCGGATCCATTTTTGGTAGGACGGGTCTGGCACATTCATGGGCTGGAGCCACTGGACCGCAAAGACATGGCCCAGGCGGCCTCACATTTGGTTGGAGAACACGATTTTTCCAGTTTTCGCGCAGCGGAATGTGTGGCGAAGACCGCGACCCGGCAGATCTATAAGGTGGAGATACAAGAACGCGGCGCGGCGCTTGACCTCGTTTTCGAGGGGAACCGATTTCTCATGCATCAGGTGCGGATCATGACTGGAACGCTGGTCGAAGTGGGGCAAGGGAAAAAAGAACCGGACTTGGTTCAGGCCATTCTCGCCGCGCGGGATCGTCGCGCAGCGGGCATCACCGCCCCTTCGCGTGGTCTCTACATGGATACCGTCTGGTATCAAAAACGTTGGGGCATAGGAGAGGTGAGTCCCTGGCCTGAGTGAGAAGCGAAAAGCACTACGCAATTGTGGCGAAGGTGGCGAAGAAAAGAAGCTGGTCACAGAACACCTAGAACCCCGCAGAAGACACGGAATTGCAGGTTCAGCGCCACGTCCGCCAGGGGCCTTTGGATGCGTGCGCGGTCTCGCCTCCGGCGAGCGGCCCCTGCGTGGTGCAGCCCGGTCCATTCTGCGAACTTCCTCTTCTTTTCCCTTCGCGGAGTGCCTTTGGTCTTGGGCCTACATGGCTCGCCGCCCTTCCAAGGCACGGCTTAGGGTGAGATCGTCGGCGTATTCAAGATCGCTGCCGATGGGCAGGCCCAAACCGATGCGCGTGACTTTCAAGTTCAGCGGCTGTAGCACACGCGCCAACCAAGCGGCGGTGGCTTCACCATCAAGGGTGGGATTCATGGCCAGCACGATTTCCTGGATTTGAGTGTCTTCTAGTCTTTTCAATAGGTCGCGGATTTTAAGCTGATCAGGACCGATGCCCCGGAAAGGTGAGATCAGGCCGCCCAGCACAAAGTAGCGGCCCCGGAACTGACTATTCCGCTCGAAGCTCAACACGTTGGATGCCTCAGCCACCAATACCAACACGCTGGGATCACGCTTGGGATCCAGGCAAATGGAACAGAGTGGCTGGTCTGTGAAGGCTCCGCAGCGTTCGCAAAATCCTACTCGCTGGGCGGCCTGGATCAGGAGATTGCCCAGGTGCTCCATGGAGGCTGGGCCTTCTTTAAGAAGGTGCAACGCCATGCGCTGCGCGCTTTTGGATCCCACGCCGGGCAGCTTTTGAAGCGCGTCTACCACCGCCTGGAGCGGAGCCGGGAGATTCATCGTCTTAGTCCACCGAAATCCTGAT
>JAYVXV010000205.1:0-5122 GCA_043784905.1 Holophagaceae bacterium
AACACCAAATTCCACATCAATCCCACAGGCCGATTCGTCATCGGCGGCCCCATGGGCGACTGCGGTCTCACGGGCCGCAAGATCATCGTGGATACCTACGGTGGCGCCGGACACCATGGTGGTGGCGCGTTCAGTGGCAAAGACCCCAGCAAGGTAGATCGCAGCGCCGCCTACATGGGTCGCTACATCGCCAAGAACATCGTCGCGGCTGGCTTAGCCGACAAGACTGAGATCCAGTTGGCTTACGCCATTGGCGTGGCAGAGCCCGTGAGCATCCACGTGGATACATTCGGGACCGGCCATGTCAGCGACGAAGCCATCGTCCGCGCCGTGCGTGAAGTCTTCAGCTGCACGCCCAAAGCCATGATCGAATCCCTTGACCTTCGCAAGCCTATCTATCAGTCCACCGCCGCCTTTGGGCATTTCGGAAGGCCGGAATTCAGTTGGGAGAAGACCGACAAGATCGAGGCGCTGAGGGCCGCGGCGAAGTAGACGCGCTGAGGGCTTCTCCTGGTTCCAGGCCGTTTTGGCATCAGACCTCAGGCCTCGTTGTTGTGGGTCGCTTCGCATGCCGGCCACACAAGATGCTCCATCCAAACCCAACAACGAAGCCTGAAGCCCGATGCCTTAAAGCAGTGCACACGGCGGCAAAATCCCGAAAATCTATAGGGCTTCCGAGGCGCTTCGAACCTGCCTCACCCAATGTTTCCACGCGGCCAAATTGAGCGGGCCCTGGCGATGCGGCGATAGGTTTCGCCGCATCGCTTGGCTACGCGTGAGAGCCGGGCGCCAAAGGGTTTCAGGCAATTGGGCCAAGGCCTGAGCACCCTCGCGAACACCCCGCTCGGTCTGGCAAACCAAAAGCCAATCATGGCCCGCCTCTAAGCAGAGCTTCGCTCGGTCCTCCCATGACCAATCCGTGCAGCCCCCCATTTCCAGGTCATCGGGCAGAAATCGGCCCCGGATGCCAAGGGGATTTGCGGCGACGGAGCCCAGGTGCATGGAGGCTGGAAGCCCACCGGTGGCAGGCGTTTTCAGATGGGCCACCATCACCAAACGATCTTCATTGGAAAGCGCGATGAAAGGTTCAATATTGCGGCGGATCTGGATCTCATCGTCCAATTCCGGCAGGGCTTTGTGGCTATCTACCTTCGTTCCACCGAGGCCCGGAAAATGTTTGAGGCACCCGCGGATGCCCGTGCCCTCAAGCCCATGAAGGAAGGCTCCCGCCGCCCTTGCTACATCGGTGGGGTCAGCGCTGGCGCAGCGATCGCCCATGCCTGTGCCTTGGAACCCATCCCAAAGATCCGCCACCGGCGCGAAATCCACATTGAATCCAAGCAGCCTTAAGCCTACCCCCCAAAGCCTTCCCCAGGCCCCACAAGCCTCAGGCCCACCCCGCTCCCAAATCGTGCGGAAGCTAGGCGTATCACCCACCCAGGGTTTAAGGCGCGATACGGGGCCACCCTCTTGGTCCAGCGCAACCGCAAGCGGAATCTCGCCTCCCCAACGGGATTGCAGGCCGTCCAACAGGGCCTTCAATCGAATGGGGCCTCGCTCGGGATCGGGGTCGAGGTTGCGTGCGAAAGGAATGATGCCGCCGGGCCTTGTATCTGCGGGCACGGCATCCGCGTCCAGCCCATGAAAGCCGATCCACAGGAGTTGGCTAGACATCAGGCCAGGCCCGCCATTCGCTGACTGAGTGCCTGGGCCCGGTGGAGGCCCAGCAGCGCCGATTCAAGTTGGCGCTTCCAGAGCAGGAAACTTCGATCTGAAGGATAGAAAGCCGAGCGCCCATCGAAGCCCAGCACCAAGACTCCCAACGAGGTGTCCCCGTATTGAAGCGGGATCATGAAACCTTCGCTGTACCCCATCGTCACGGTGCATTCTTGGGCCTCTGACAACGCCCCCAGATCCCCCCAGGCATCTATGGCGGGCCAGGGTTGCTCGCCAGAGGAGGCCAGGTAGGACCACGGCGCATTGAGTTTTACCCCTGGAATCAAAAAGGCCCATCCATCAGGGTTGAACCGAGTGCGCAGATGGTCCATGAAAGGACGCACCAGCGGCTCTAATTCCATCTCGCTCTGCGCGGCCAGTAGCAGTGCATTGAGCCGGAGAACCTCTTCGTGGAAAGCGTGAAGTTCCCAGGTGCGCGTCATGACACGGCTTTCGAGATCCGCCTGATAGTTCTCCACTTTTTTCATGAGCCGGGCATGATCCAAGGCCCGGTCCAAAACCACTTGCAACTCGTCAATTTTGAACGGCTTCTTGATGAAGTCGTAGGCGCCCTTCTGCAATGCGCCAATCGCCGCATCTGCGGTGGCGAACCCGGTGATGACCACGCAGAGCGAGGCGGGATCTTTCTCGCGGATGGCCGCCAATAATTCCAGACCTGAAATGCCGGGCATATTCAGATCCGTAAGAATCACCGGATAGTGTTTCTTGGCGACCATGGCGAGCGCCTGTTCACCGTGCTCTGCCACGTCCACGCTATAGCCATCTTTGGTGAGCGCTTCACGGAGCGTGCTCCGCACCATCGCTTCGTCATCCACAAGTAGTAGGGGCTCGGGAATCACGGGGCCTCCCGGGGCTGCAGGGTTGTTACTTCATAAACACGAGCTTCGATGAAAATGTCCAGAAGATTCCGGTCCAGCAAGCCATCTTTGGCTTCCCCCTCCAGAATGCCGAGGCTTTCCTGGAGGCTAACCGCCCGCTTGTAAGGGCGATCTCTCGCAAGTAACGCGTCGAAAATATCAGAGATGGCCATGAGCTTGCTCTGGACCGGAATTTCATGTTCGGAGATGCCTCGCGGGTAGCCGTTCCCATTGAGCCGTTCATGATGGGCGTATGCAATTTCAGGGATATTGGCCAGCTCGCCAGTCCATGGAATCCGGCTCAGAAATCGGTACGTGTGGCTGACGTGGGCTCTCACCTCATCGCGTTCCTGGGCCGTGAGGCTCCCTTGGCGCACCCGCAATCTCTCCATATCCTCCGGGCCCAAGACCGAACGGGTTTCGCCTTCCCAATGCTGAAATTCCAGTTTTTCCAAAGAGACCACTTCGTCTAAAGCCGATTGAAGAAGGTGCTGGGGTTCGTTGCAATCCATGAGCAGCTCCACCAACGTGCGAGTTTCCCGATGTTGGGTTCCCATCAAGCCTTGAAGGCGGGCTGGATCAAATGCCGCGCCATCGCTCCAGGCCCGTTCAAAAAGACTCAAGGCCACTTCCAGGTCCCTCTGATGGAGACGCTGAAGCAGGAGTTCCAATCGCTCGGGTTGAAGCTTTTTAGCCTTCAAAAGGATGTGCTCACGGACGCCCACTTTGCCCACATCATGGAGCAGGCTGGCGTAGCGAATTTCTCTCAATTCCCCTGGGGTGAAACGAGTGGATCCATAAGCGCCTCCATCGGTGTGATTCACAGCTTCGGCAAAGGCGACGGTCAACTCTGCGACCCGCTGAGAGTGCCCTGAAGTGCTGGGATCACGAGACTCAATGGCGGTGACTGAAGCCGCCACAAAACTATCGAAGAGCCGCTCGATGTCTTCCTTGAGCTTCATGGTTTCGCCCGTGCGCTCGGCGACCATTTCTTCGAGCTGGGCTTGGTAGGACTCATTCTCTCGCAGCGTGGCGTAGTGATTCAGGGCGCGCTTAAGGCTTGAGGTGAACTCCACCAAGGTGAATGGTTTCTGAATGAAATCGTAGGCGCCTTGTTTGAGCGATTGAATGGCAACTTCGGTGGTTGCGTTACCGGTCATCACAATGCAGAATGCCCGGCGATCCAGCTTTTTTAGAGCCGCCAACAAATCCATTCCTGATTGACCACCGGGAAGGTTCAGGTCGGTGAAGATGACCGAGAAATGCTTCTCCTGTACCAAGGCTAAGGCCGTCGCCACGTCCTCCACCGCCTCGGCTTCGAATCCATCCATACGCAAGGCTTCCACCAGCAGCTCACGGAAATCTGGTTCGTCGTCCACGATCAAGATGCGCTGCTTATTCAAGGACTTTCCTTAGAGTGAATTTCGTATGAGTGGAGCCAGGAAAGATGGATCGGGTGGATGGATCACAGGCGCAGAATGAATGTCTGAACTTCCATATTGAGCGGCCCGGCCCGGTCTGGCCACGGCAAATATAGCGCGGCTTTCCTCATCGCCCACATACCGCCAATGCCATGGCTCGAATGCCACTGGGAGCCCGTGCCCACCCGGAAAAGACAGTTCAAATCCGAATTTGGGCCCGTAAACCTTCAACCACGCATAGGCCGCAGTCTTGGAAAAGAGCACGGGGGCGAAATTCGTTTTGGGTTTTTCGGGGTCCACAAAATCCACGGCTAGGCCTGTGTGATGTTCGCTGTATCCCGGCGGTGCGGTCCACCAGGCGTAGGCTTTCTGCGAAATTCCTTTCTTTTTTGCGCCGACTTCAAACAGACTGCGCTGCAATGCCACCGAGCGAAATCCTGCGGCGACTTTCAATGAAATGCCGTCTTTGTGGGCCGCCTCGAGGAGCTTGGATAAGGGTTCCAACACATTCATTCGGACCTGAATGCCGCCCAATTCTCCGAGACTCACCGAAGGTGCCTCGCCGTATTCCAGGTGGCCGTAGAGCCCTGCTTTGGGCGCAGGGGCCTGAATCACGACCGTTGAAAAAACAAGGGGGAGCATGGGGTCTCGGGATTCATACCCTACCAAACAATCACAGGCTTATACGCATTCGCGTCATTCGCGGTTTCAAATCTTTTGAACGCAACTTGGTATGAAGCCTGAGGCCCGGATTCACTGGACGGCTTCGACCTCCACGCGCAATTGCCCCTCCCGCACCTCTACCCTCGCAATGGAACCAGGCTGGAGCTTGCTTTCAAGGATCAACCTCGAAAGTGGGTTCACCACCACATGCTGGATGAGCCGCTTCAAGGGACGGGCACCAAGCTGTTCGTCGAAGCCTTCTTTCGCGAGCCAATCCAAGGCTTCCTCGCTGATTTCGAGGCCCACTCTTTTTTCCGCCAACAGCGCTTCGACGCGTTTCATTTGGATTTTTGCAACGGCCTTCACGTCATCCCGGCCCAGGGCCTTGAAGGTGACGACTTCATCAATGCGGTTCAGGAATTCAGGGCGGAAATGTAGCCGCAG
>JAYVXV010000206.1:0-15683 GCA_043784905.1 Holophagaceae bacterium
CTTGGGCGACATCGCCCGCGCCCGCGGCATGGCCCAACTCTCCCGCGACACCGGCCTGAGCCGGGAAGGCCTTTACAAGGCGCTTTCCCCGGAGGGAAACCCTGAATTCACCACCGTGATGAAGGTCATGAAGGCTCTGCGATTGCAGTTGCGGGCCGTCGCGGTTCATTGAGCGTCTTGGGGAACGATCACAACTCTTTCAGAATCTCCACGCGCTTGGCCTTGTACTCATCTTCCGAAAGAAGGCCCTTCTTCCAGAGGCGGTCGAGATCTTCCAGCCGCTCTTCGGGGGTTCGCGCCTTGGGCGATTTCACTCCCGGGCCTTGAACGGGCGGGGTGGCGGGCTCACCACTGTTCCGGTATCGCTGGTACGCCTCACGGATGTGCACGGCACGGATCGCATCTTTCAAAGCGTCCTTGAAGATGCCCGCATCCGGCAGGATTTCCAGAGCCCGTTGAAAATTCAGACCCGCCGCAGCCGGATCGCCCTGAGCGAAGGACACAATGCCCAGGTTGTAAATGGCCCGAGCGCGTAGCTTGGCCTCACCGCGTGCGTCCGCCTCGGCTTCCCCGGCTCCGAGAACCGCCAGCTCCATAGCCCCGCGCAGATCATGCGCGTCCATGCGCGCTGCGGCCTGATCCATGTGATAAGTCTTGTCGTCGAAAAAGATCTGCTTGGTTTTTTCAGTCCAGGGTAAAAGCAGCTTCAGCACCCGATCCCGGGCCACATCGAAGACCTTGAGCCTGAGCTCTCGTTCGTCCGGTGGTGTCGGTTTGCCCTTGTCGGAAGTGGTGCTGATACTGGGCAGTTCGTGGATTTCCACGGCACTCAAAACCTTGCCCGATGTCACATCCACCACCTGAAGGGTGGCATCGAAATCCAGAACCGTGGTGAGTGTGTGCGTGGTGGAGGTTACTTTGCCGTCTCGGTCCTTATTCTCTTTGGAGGACTCCTCACGTTTGAATTCCGCGCGGCTGACATTCACGATCAAAAGCGCTCCAGGCCCCAGCGCGGCTCTGAGTTGAACGACCAATGCCGGGTCCACCGATCCGCTCGCGGCCATCTCTTGGGCCCGGTTCAGCAGATCCACATTGCCCCTATCCACCACCTCCAGCTCGCGGCTCCGCAGCAGATCTACCGCCAGCGCGTCCGCGAATTCCCGCGACATCGGATTGCGCGAGGGCGCCAGGGCGATGCGGGAAATCTTGAGGCCTAGATCCGGTGGATGGAGGATGTCCACCTCCACGGATGGATTCCCCAGCCTCGCCCAGAACTGGGCGGGCAGAGGCAGGGCGGAGGCACAGATAAGCAGGATGAGTGGGCACATAGGCCCAGAATATCCAGGTTAGGGCTTCACCACATGCCTGACGTGATCAACGCTTTCCTAACGGAGGTGGGTGAACGTCTTCGTGGTTGCTGAGGTGCGCGTGGCCCGCCGCGAGTCACTGCGAGCCCTGGAATTGGGCTGAACTGAGGTACCTGAACCGCCTCCGGCCTCACGCCCACCTTGCCATCGGCCGCTCCTTCCACGCCCAGATGATGTAATCCACATTCGCGGGGGTGCCTCCCTTTTCCTTGAGCTTGGTCAGGCATTGGCCGCGGTGATGCTGGGCGTGCAGCACGGCCTGGGTGATGGCTTCGGCGACGGTGAGCAGGCAGGGCGGTTCTGGAAACCAGGGGATGCGGACGACACGCTCCAACGCCGTTTCATCTGCGTTGGATAAAAATTCCGCGAGAGCTTCGTGGGTCATTTTCGTCTGCATCCGCAGCTCATCGAAAGTCTTTAGCGGTTGATCCAGCCAAGGCGGGCGGACTTCTCCCGCGAAGATTTTGTCCCACGGAACATCGTGCGTTCCCCGCAACACTTCGTTGAAAAAAGTCGCCGTTCCCAGCACATGGGACCAGCGCTCCCTCAGCTCCGCGTCATCCTGCGGGCCCTTGGACCAGGCGTGGAAGAACATCCCATCGGCCCAGGCCATGTGATTCAACAAGTCGCGCAAGTGGTCAAGCATGGGGGTTCACCAGGGATCGCGGACGCTTCTTCCGGCTTCGGCGTGGCGAAGGGCCCGGAGACCGATGTCCTTGCGATACTGCATGCCAGGCCAGTGAACCGATTCAAACCCTTCCTCTAACCGCTCCCTCGCCGAAGCCAGGCTTCCCGCATGGGTGCTGAGGTTGATGACGCGGCCACCGTTGGTCACCCATCGTCCATTTTCTTTTTTCGTACCCGCGTGGATCACGGTGATGGAGGGCGTTCCCACTTCGATGGGCACGCCGTTCTTGGGTTCTCCCGGATAGCCTTCGGCCGCCAGGACCACGCTGATGGCGCAGCCCGGATGTAATTTCACACGCTCTCGATCCAGGCGTCCTTCGGCCACCTCCAGCAGAAGTTGCGGTAGATCTTCATTGAGAAGCTGCATCATCACTTGCGTTTCTGGGTCGCCAAAACGGCAGTTGTATTCCAACAATTTGGGACCTGTCGCGGTCCACATCACCCCCAGAAACAACACGCCCCGTGCCTTCATTCCGTCGGCCTTAAGCCCGCGCACCGTCGGTGCCACAAGCTCATCACGAAGTTGTGAAATATCCTCGGCCTTGAGAAAAGGGATGGGGCCGAAAGCACCCATGCCGCCCGTATTAGGGCCATGGTCGCCATCGAAAATGCGCTTATGGTCCTGGCAGGGCGGCATCATCACAAAGCGCGCATGGTCACTATCCACATCCACCAGCACATGGAGCGAGATTTCCATTCCGAAAAGGGGCGCTTCGAGCAGGACCGTTTTCGAGGCCTCGCCGAATTGCCCATCCAGAAAGTTTTTTAGGGTCTCCAGGGCTTCCTCTTGCGTGGTCGCCAACACCACACCCTTTCCCGCCGCCAGACCGTCGGCCTTGAGCACCAAGGGATAGCCGTGCGTCCAGGTGCTGATGATGGCTTCACCATTGTGAAGATCCGACACGCTCACGCTGGCAGCGCTAGGAATGCGGTGGCGCTTCATAAAATCTTTCGCGAAGGACTTACTGCCCTCCAGTCTCGCCGTTGCAGCGTCGTGCCCGAAAACGGCGATGCCCAAGGAACGGATCGCATCCCCAAGGCCCGCCACCAGAGCGGCTTCGGGGCCGACGATCACCAGATCGGGGCGGTGGTCTTTCGCCCAAGCGGTGATGCCCGCCACATCGTCCGCCGAAAAGGGAAGGCAGGTTCCAATGTCACCGATGGCGTCGTTGCCCGGGGCCGCGAAAAGGTCCACCGGCGTCGGCGCAGCCTTCAGCTTCAGGGCGATGGCGTGTTCACGGCCTCCGGAACCGACGAGCAGAATCTTCATGGACAAACTCCTGACTCCAGTATCACCGAGGCGCCGCTGGGTCGAGAGGGTCGGCCCCTTTTCTGAATTTTTATCGGAAATCCTTGACCCAACTACTCACTTGCATTCGAGCCAACTGCTCCCGGTACGCACTTCCGCCGCGAGCTTGACACCCAGTGGTTCGAGATCGTCCGCACCTTCCATGGCCTCGCGCAGTAGCTCGGAGGCGCGCTCTACTTCTTCCGGTGGCGATTCCATCAGCAATTCATCATGAACCTGCAATAACAAGCGCGAGCGGAGTTTTTCGGTTTGAAGCATGCGGTGCAGCCGCACCATGGCCCGGCGCATGAGGTCTGCCGCAGTGCCCTGAACCACCGTGTTTACGGCTTCTCGAAGGCCTCCAGCCTTCAGCCCAGGGTTTGCGCTCCCCAGTTCCGGGATTCGCCGAATGCGGCCCCAGTGGGTGCGAACCTGCACATCCTTCAGGGCCTTCTCTTTGGTGGATTCGATCCAGGCGGCGACCTTAGGCATTCGCTCGAAATAGCGTTCGATGAAGACCTTGGCTTCCTTGGTGGTGATGCCGAGGGAAGACGCCAGCGCGAAGGCACCTTGGCCATAGAGCAAGCCGAAGTTCACGGCCTTCGAAGCGCTGCGCTGATTGGACGTCACCTGGTCCATGGGTAGGTTGTAAACCTCGGCCGCGGTGCGGCGGTGGATGTCCTCGCCCGCCTCGAAGGCACCCAACAACACTGGATCTTGGGCCAGTGCCGCGACCACACGCAACTCAATTTGAGAGTAGTCCGCATCTAACAACACCCATCCCTTTTCAGGCACAAAGGCGCCCCGGATACGGCGTCCTTCTTCAGTGCGGATGGGAATATTTTGCAAATTTGGATCGCTGGACGCTAGTCGCCCGGAAGACACAATGGCCGCATGAAGCTTGGTGTGAACGCGCCCTGTGACGGGGTTCACCATCAAGGGCAACGCCTCCACGTAGGTGCCCAGTAATTTCACCATCTGCCGGTGCTTGAGCAGCTCCCGCGCAATTTCCCCATCCTCGCGCTTGGCCAACTCGTTGAGAACATCTTCATCGGTGCTGGGGGCTTTGGTTTTCGCGGTGCGTTGGAGGACCGGCAAGCCTAATTTGTCGTAAAGAATTTTTGAAAGTTGGGAAGGGCTGTTGAGATTAAAGGCCTCACCCGCCAGCTCGGTAACTCGTACCGCCGCCGCATCCCGCTGGGCGTTCATGTCTTTCGCCAACCCCGATAGCACGTTCAAATCCACGCGGATGCCGGTGCGTTCCAGCAGCGCGAGGACTTCCACCAAGGGCAGGTCCACCTCCTCGTACAGCCGCCGCAGTTGCGGGTCTTGCATCGTCCCGTCCATCTTGTTCACGAGCTGCAAGGCAAGGTCCGCATCCTCGGCAGCGTACTGAACAGCCTGATCGAAGTCCGCCTCATCAAAGCGTTTTTGAGCCTTGCCCTTGCCGACGACAGCCTCGAAAGGAATGGGTTTGGTATCCAGCAGGCGTGAACTCAGGTCATCGAGATTGTGGCGCAGAGTGGAATCCAACAGGTAGCTCTGCACCATGCTATCGCCCGCCACCCCTCGCACTTCAAAACCGTGCCGCGCCAGCACCTGAAGGTCGTACTTGAGGTTTTGGCCGACTTTGGGAATGGAATCATCCGCCAGGAGTGGGCTCAGCATTCGCCGCACTTCACGGAAATTCAAATTGCGTGAGTCGAGGTGCGAAACCAGCCCATCAAAGTAGTCCGCCGCATCTCCGCGCAAATCCAGTTCAGAATCGCTGAGGCCCGAATTCGGAAGCAGGCCTGGCAGCGCCCCTTCAGTATCTTTCGTTGGCGGCTTCAAATGACCCAGGGGAATGTACAGGCCTTCATTGGGTTTCCACGCGAGGCTGATGCCGACGATATGGCCGCGGGTGGCGTCAATGTTGGTGGTCTCCGTATCCAAGCCGAAGCGTTTCGCCTCGCGAATTTCTGCAATGGCGACTTCGAGTTCGGCCATAGAAGCGGCATGGCGATAGGTCCGGGTGCTTGCGCCTTCGCCGCCACCTTGGGCCGTGAATTCTTTCGTCAGGGCCTGGAAGCCCAATTGTTTAAAAGCTTCCCGGGCCTGGGCGGGATCCACACCCTTATACGCAAGGTCATGCACGGTCACCGGAAGCTTCAAATCCGTGACCACCGTAACGAGCCGACGGGAGAGTTCCAGCCAGGGCGCGGATTCCTCAATGCCCGCCCGCTGCTTGGGTTTTAGATCGTTCTTATGCGCCAACACCTCATCTAGCGTGCCGTAGGTTTCCATCAATAACCTCGCACCCTTTTCGCCGATGCCAGGCACACCCTTCACGTTGTCCGACGCATCCCCCATGAGGGTCAACATGCCCACCACTTGCTCGGGGAAAACGCCAAAGCGTTCTTTCACACCCGCCCGGTCAATCCAGACTTCACCGTCCCGATTGTTGAGCACCTGGATCTTGCCCTCGTCATCCACCAGTTGAAGGAGATCCTTGTCGGGGCTCACGATGGCCGAGGCCAGTCCTTCTCTCGCGGCCTCTCGCGCAAGCGTCCCCATCACGTCGTCGGCCTCGTAACCATGCAGCTCCACGATGGGGATGTTGAGGGCTTCGATCAGTTGACGAATCAGCGGAATTTGGGGCCGCAAATCCTCGGGCATGGCGTCACGGTTGGCTTTGTATTCTGGATAGATCTGATGGCGAAAGGTGGGCTCCGGCGTGTCGAACACGGCCGCGATATGCGTGGGCTGGTGCTGGTTCACAAGGTGCAGCAGCATCCTCGCCATGGTCATGGTCGCGCCATTTTTCAACCGCATATTGGCGAAGTAGGCCCGAAAAATGAGCGCGAAAGTATCAATTAGATAAAGGCGATCCTCATCCATGCAGCACCTCTACGCTCAACGGCGATAGGGAGAGGATTTGCGCGAAAGGGGGGAGGAGATGAGCGTGATTTTCAGGCATGGTTCCAGTTTGCCAGTTTGAAACCGCCAAAGACGCGAAAAGGTCCGTCATGCCCGCTGGCGCAAGTCGTCGGGCGATGCGATTCCCGTCTGGCATCATAAGTTTCCATCTTTGTGAATCTGTGGAATCTGCGAAATCTGTGGTTCCAAAATCTTTTAACTTATCGTTAGCACCCGGAATCAAAACCACGCCCACTCTAATCCGCCCGGCAATTCGAAATCCGCCCATTCGATGTGCAGGACGCGGCGAGGAGCGGGTAACAAGGCGCGGTCTGAGCCGTGCAGCAACAACGGATTCATGAACATCATCTCGCCGCGATGTGCGGTGATGGTCTCGACTGGACCCTTCGCCACCATCTCGACGATGCGAGCGTCTTCCAATTTTCCGAAGCGATGAGAACCCGGGATCCACTTCAGGGGGCCGCTCTCCAACCCACTATCATCCAAATGCAGGCGCACCGAAATCAGGCGTCCCATCACCTCGGTCGGAGCCTGCGCGTGGAAGAAATGCGCCTTGTTGACCCACGAACCGAAGCCCGGAACCTCCCGATGCGCTTTGACGGCCACAGTGGTGTCCTGGTGAAAGGCGACCGCCCAATTATCTGCGGGTGACTTCCCCATGAGTAGGGCTCTCACGGGCCGCACAGGCTGATCGGTAGGCCCCAAGACTTCGGCGATCCAGTTCGGCAGATCCGTCTTCTCAAGCCAGGGTTTCAACATGTCCATGGACACCGGACGACGGGGCGCTCCCACCGCCAACCGAATGTCCAGCTCCGCCATCTGCGGCTCTGGAATCGCGAAGGGCCAAAGACAGCCGCCTTCCCTCTCGATCCGCCCGCAAGCCTGAAGCAACGTTTCATTCATCCTTCATCATTCATCCTTTCATTCATGCCAGCGCCAGAGGTACTCGTCAAAGGATCCTTGACATTACGAACGTTCGTTCTATTTTTAAATCGTACCTGGAGCTTCCGTGGCCGCCGTTCCGATTCAGCTCGAACCTTCACCCATCCGAAAAGGTGCGGTCACCCGGGACGCGGTGCTGCGAGAGGCGATGGATTTGGCTTCGGTGAAGGGGCTCGAGGGTCTCACCATCGGCATCCTCTCTGAGACCCTGGGACTCAGCAAGAGCGGGCTTTTCGCTCATTTCGGGTCCAAAGAAGAATTGCAGCTCTCCACAGTGCAGGCCGCCCGAAAGGTATTCCAAGAACAAGTCCTGTCGCCAAGCCTGGCGGCACCCAAAGGGCTACGGCGCCTCTGCAGCGTCCTGGATGCCTGGTTGGATTATGCAGAACGGGAAGTCTTTAGGGGCGGCTGCTTTTTCGCGTCCGTCAGCGCTGAGTTCGATAGTCGGCCTGGGCCCGTGAAGGATCTGGTGGCGACCTGCATGGTGGATTGGCGGGACACGCTGGCGCAGCTGGTGCGTGAAGCCAAGGCGTCCGGTGAACTCAACCGCAGCGCCGATCCGCAGCAACTCGCCTTCGAGTTTAATGCTTTGGCCCTGGGCGCGAATGGCGCTTTTCAGTTGTACGGGGATCCTCGTGTCTTCACCCAAGCTCGCAAAGCTATCCGGGAACGGTTGAAGGGCTTTGCTTCCCCAGGCTCGCGCTTCCACCCCTTGTGAATTGGTGAGGTGATCCATGGTCCGCAACGTCCACGAACGTGAAATCCGCGCCAGTATCGAGGCTTGTGGCGAGCTGCTGAATGATCTCGGCACTCCGCGAGACCACTTTTGGCCTAGCCACCGCTGGCCCCCCATGCGTTTCAAAGGGCCGCTTGAAGTGGGTGTCAAGGGTGGGCATGGCCCCATTCGCTACTTCGTGAAAGCCCTGGATCCAGGCCGCTCCGTGCGTTTTCAATTCACCGGCCCTCAAGGTTTCATCGGCTGGCATGGTCTCGAAGTGGAGACTCGCGGAACGGATTCGGTGGTGCTGCGACACACCTTGGAAATGAGGACGCAAGGCTCCGCTCGGATCACTTGGCCCTTTGTCTTTCGATGGCTTCACGACGCGCTGGTGGAGGATGCCTTGGATTGTGCGCAGGATCATCTGGAGGGCCGTCCACCACGGACGCCGCGCCCACTCTGGTTTTGGGTGCGATTCCTTCGCAAGCTGAAAGGGGCTCCAAATCTGCGCCCGAAGCCCATTTGCGACTTCAGCCTGGCGCAGTTTGAAGCGGAATTATTTGATCCTTCTTTGCGCTGATCGAAGGGTCAGAGCTTGTTCGGCCAGGCGATTTCCACTTTTCGGTGTTGAAGAACGCAGTCTCGTAGATAAAGGTTGATGAGGCTCTGGTAGGGAACGCCCGCTTCTAGAGCCATGTCCTTGAAGTAGAGAACCACTTCTTCGGAGAGGCGCATCGTCACTGGCTTCTTGAGCTTCGAGGCGTAGGGATTCTTGCGGGATTTCATTTGGGAGAAATCGTATTCAGCTTTCATGATTATTCACCTCCATAAAATGCGCTTTCCGGTCTGGTCGCCCTGCGCGCAGATATGATTCGAATGAGGTTTCCCGACGCTCGTTCGCAGTGGCAGACAATAAGAAGCCTGACGCTGGCGCTCATGCCGAGAAGGATGAATCGCTCTTCAGAAGTCGAATGTTCATCATCATAAAATTGAACGGCGAACTCATCGTAGAAAATGGACTGAGCCTCTTCAAAGGAAACCCCGTGCTTCCTCTGATTCGCGGTCGCCTTGGATAGGTCCCATTCAAATCGAATCATAAATACAGTGTATTGCTTAGCACATCCAGATCAAGGGCGGGCCTTGACGATGTAACCAAGCAGCCCAGCAAGTCGGATCCGCTTGAACGGGTGATTGAGAAGAATGGGCCTCAACGTAAAGCCTCCTTAATATCACCACTTACAATAATTTTGCCACTCATGATAATCCGGAAGGATTTTGGTATTTCAAGTGTTGGGAATATAGCTTCAAAACTACTCGATGTGCCGTTTTGCGACACGACTGCTTCTGTGCGACCTGAGATATGTTTTGGGGGGATCGGCAATTTTGCCAGATCCGACATCGTTATGGTGCGGGTGGTTTGAACCGAATTTGACATGTTTTCTGAAACAGGGAAATCGCAAATTATTGCACCTGAGCCTCGACATGGGACACGAAGCGTTTCTCCATTTTTGAAGGAACCTTCCATCTCACAATCGGGATTCGAAATTTCACCTGTATCCCGTGAAAAATCTAGTGTGGCGGGATCTAAATCTTGACCAGAAATCCTGACCTTTAGGGAAGCACCCAATCCCGGAATTACTCTCGCCGGACGACAACCAAAAACGACCAAGGTGCCGATCGCCAACATGAATCGTTTGTGGTGGGAAAAACCAATCATGGACCGAGCCTTAACTTAAGCATCCTCAGCCCTGTCCTTCTTCCTTCGCCTTGCGGTGCTTCACCAGAATAAGCGTGCAGCCATCGGGGCGCTTTTCCAGCTCGACGGTATCCATGACGGCCCGCATAAAATAAACGCCACGGCCCCCCGGCTTTAATAAGTTTTCGGGCAGGTTTGGATTCGGAACCGCATCCAGGTCTACTCCTTTGCCCAAATCATCAATGCGGATTTCCAGCTTTTCGTGGCTTGGAATGAAGGTGACTTTTACGGGCTTCTGCTTATCCAACTTGTTGCCGTGGCGCATGGCATTGGCAATACCTTCCTGGATCGCCAGCCAAAGTCGCTCGCCGTCCTCCTGCGAAAAGCTCATGTGCTTCAAAAGCTCGCTACCCACGACCTGAATGAGGTCAATGAAGCGCAAGTCCGTGTTGCAAGTCAGGGTCACGGGCAGAAGGGTTGCAGCAGCCATGGTCAAATACCTTTGCGTTATAAAGGATTCGCAATTGCCAAAGGTACTTGGAATCCGCCGCTTAGGGTTAGAACTTTTGATGTGAACGGAAAATCCCAAGGCCTTGGAGGGCCTACGGGGGGATGCGTTCTCCAAGTCAATGACAATTGAGTTTGGAAAAAGCCTCGGGGGTTCCACCCAATTCAACCTCTAGACGCGCCGCCCATGGAAACAAGACCGTGTTCTCCAGATGGATATGACGATGGAGATCTCGTTCCATTTCTTCCAAGCCTTGGAGCATGGCCAGGTAGGTGTTACATGCGAAGGATGGCGGCACGAACTCGTCCGTCAAATGCCTAAACAATTCGAGGTTGCGACCATGGTCTTCATGCTCGGTCATCATGTGGCGTATAGGCATCGTCACAGTCGGCGGAAAAGGTGGACGCTGGCCGTTGCCCAGCATTTTGATGAAGGGGAAAAGGATGGCCTCTTCCTTATCCATGTGGGCATCGGTTTCGGATTTAAATACTTCAAATGCCGCGTGGAGTTGGCCCAGGCGGGCGTCTTCGGAACCATGCACCGCGGCGACCTTGCCCGTCAGAAAACTCAAACGCGGCAGGTTTTCACGCAGATAAGCGTGGTGGGTTCCAACGATGAAATCCACCATCGCCCCCACCGAATGAAAACGAGAGGCGATGGAGAAATCATCGGCCTCAGGCTCGGACGCGCGAAATGCCAGGGCCTCGAGAACGGGCCCCACCGCAATTCCCTTGGCTTCGCACGCCGCGCCCAAGGCTACGTTGCCTTTGCAGCAGTAATCAATGCCCACCTTCTCGAAAACCTTGGAACGCGAAGGTTGTTCCGCCACCCATTCGCCCACGGTCCGGTCTAACAATCCACCCGTTCCACTCATATCGTGCTCCAAAAGGCATGACGCCACCCAGCAAGGTTGAGGCGTCGAGCCCACCGCCGCCTTGACGCATCTCAAGACGAGCGCATTCGATTTCCGTCGGAGATGAATCCAGCGCCAAGGCCTATCATCAGGGTATGAAAGCCGCCGCCTACCAAGGGCTCTGGTCCAAGAGCGTGATGTTCCAGGCCATGGGCGCAGATCAACTGGCCAAGGTCGGTGAGCTGATGCAATTACGCCAACTTGTGACGGGCCAGCACCTTTTCTCCGAGGGTGATCCTTGTACGGGGTTTTTCGTAGTGTTGGAAGGTCAAATTCGGCTTTATCGCGCGGCTCCGAAAGTTGGCGGTGAAACCACGCTAAGCGTGGTCCGAGAAGGCTTGAGCTTTGCCGAAGCAGCCATTTTTTCCGGTGGCATTTTCCCCGCCAGTGCCGTGGCATTGGAATCCACTTTGCTGGCCCATTTCCCCAAAGACTATTTTCTCGCACTCCTTCGAGCAGATGCCGATCTCTGTTTCAAGGTGATGGAAGGTCTGGCGGCCTGGCACCATCGCCTCACATCCCAAGTGCAGCAGCTCAGCGGCAACGACAGCGCCGGGCGGCTTCAGAACTGGATCAAGGAGGCCACCGCCAAATCCACGGATCAGGTGATACGACTCAAGGTGTCCAAAAAAATACTCGCCGCTCAGTTAGGCATGGCGCCTGAAACGCTATCGCGGCTGCTGCGGCAAATGCAGGAAAGGGGCGTCATCGAGATGCAGGGCGGTCGGATCCGGATCTTGTGATCCACATCAATGGCAAGCGGGACGGGCCTTTTCGCGGTATTCTGACGAGTACGGCCTGAAGTCCGGGAAAGGTTTCCATGAAGGTCATTGTCGCCAAGACCGCTGGGTTTTGTTGGGGTGTGAAACGCGCCATGGACGCGGTTTTGGAAGCCTCCAGCAGCGGCCAGGAGCATGTCCAGACGCTCGGCCCACTCATTCACAATCCCCAGGCTCTGGAGCTCATCGGCAAGCGCGGCGTGGCCGTGGCCGACTCGCCCGATAAGGTGGAGAACGGCACCGTAGTGATTCGCGCCCATGGCATTCCCATTCAGGATTTGCGCGGTCTCAAAGCGCGTCAGAAAGCGGGCGAAATCAAGATCGTCAACGCCACCTGCCCCGAGGTTGCCAAAGTCCACAACAAAATCAAGAAGTGGAGCCCCAAGGGGTATTTCACCGTCATTCTCGGCAGCCCCGGACACGCTGAAAGTGTGGCCCACCGTAGCTTTGCCGAGCATGGATCCAAAATTGTCGCCAACCTGGGCGAGGCCATGGAACTGAGTCCCGACGAATTGAAAAAAGTGCTCGTGGTGGCGCAGACAACATACACCGTGAAGGACTATCACGAGATCAGCGAATACATCCGCGGCCGCGCCGAAGATTGCATCCTGGAAAACACCATCTGCGAAGACACTTGGATGCGTCAGGACGAGGCCAAATCCCTGGCGCAAATTGTTGATTACGTCATCGTCGTCGGCGGCAAAGCCTCTTCAAATACCAAGCACCTGGCGGAATTGGCCCAGCACTATGGCAAGCCCGTCCAGTACGTGGAAACCGCAGCAGAGCTGGACCTCGCGCAGTTGAAAGGCAATGAAACGGTGGGCGTGCTCGCGGGCGCTTCGACGCCAACTTGGTTGGTGGATGAAGTGGTTGATACGCTGGAGCAACTCGGGGACGCGCCGAGCCGTTTCACCCGTTTCATGTTTGCGGCTTTTGGAACGCCGCTGATGATGGCGGTGGGTGCCGCCTTGATGACGCTAGGCGTTCATGCCTGGATGGGCCTGGGGCTCAGTTGGCGCTATCCACTCATCACGGGCAGCTACCTTTTGGCGATGTATTTGCTCACCCCCTTTCTTGATCCCATGGGCCTCGGCGCCAAGGGCCCGGGCCGAGCGCATTTCTTGGAGCGCAATCGAAAAACGCTTCAAGCGACCGCCTTGGTGTCGCTGGCGGTGGCCTTGGGCACCGCCGCATCCTTCGGCCTCCAACCCCTCTTGGTGGTGGCCGGAGCCAGTTTGCTGGGATTGATGTACAAGATTCAAATTCCCCTCGGCAGCAAGAGCGGCAAAAGGTGGAGCTTGCGTTCCATTCCCGGTTCCAAGGATGTGCTGGTGGCCATGGCCCTCGGCGTGGTTGCGGTGGCGGTGCCCGCTTGGCAACACGGTCGCTCCTTTTGGCCCTGGACATGGGACGCAAAGGCGCTCGCGGCACTTGGATTGGTGACGGTATTGGTATTTGCCCGCACGGTAATCTATGACATCCGCGATATGCAGAACGATCAGGTGCTCGGTAAAGAAACCCTGCCCATTCTGTTGGGCAAACCCCGCGCGAAAGTCGTCCTTATGGCTTTGCTGGCGCTCGGTCTTGCGGCGTCCCTTTGGTTCACCTTTGCGGGCTCACAGCCTTCCATTCACCCCTTGGCCATCGCGCTGGTGCTCAGTGTCTGCGCGGCTTATCCGCTGCTCTATCTCTGGTACTACCACGAGCGATTCACTTCAGGAAAACCACGCTTCGAATTGAGCGTGGAGTTGAGCTTCTACCTGCTGGGCCTTTTGGCGCTGGTTTAAACATCCTTCCGCATCCTTCCGCATCCTTCCGCATCCTTCTGCTCTTTGAAAGTCGAGACGCATGACTGAAGCTCCGCAGGAAAACACCCGTCCGCAGGAAACAAACGGCCCACTCAAGGTCCAACCCCCAAAACTGTTTCACCAAAATTTTCCGCTCCAGATCGTCGCGCTCCTTTCCTGGGTTCTGGCCTGGATGGTGGTGCAGAGCCTTTTGAACAGCAAGGGCCTCAACGCCAAGCAACAGGTGACGGCCTTTGTGTTGGTCACCGCTACCCTTTTCGGCGCGACTTTTCTCACCAGGCGCGCATGGTTCTATCAACTTTTGACGTCCGTGAATTTTGCCGTAAGTCAGGTGCTCTTCATGGCCTTGTCGGTGCTCATGGGCACGGTAGTGCTTCAGGAATTGGCGCCCGCCGACTACGACCGAATCTATGGACCTACGGCCCGCAAGCTCATCGCACTGACCCATTCGGCCGACCTCTATCGCAGCCTTTGGTTTTACGCGCTGTTGTCCCTGCTCGCGCTTGCCATGCTCAGCGTGGCGTGGAAACGCAAGCCCTATCCACCCCATCGCATCGGTTTTCTGTTGGTCCATATTTCCACGTCGCTGATCCTGCTGGGCGGGCTCTGGGGCAAGTACAGCTACGTGCGCGCCTTCAACGAGCTGCGCGCCGGAGAGCCCGTGGACACGTTCTACAAAGTGAAAGGCGGTCGCATTCTCGAAGATCCGGTGGCTTTGCCGGGCTTTCACATCCGCCTTAACCAGTTCACCGCAGAGCACTACGACCCGGAATACAAGCTCTACGCCTTTGTGCAGCCGGACGGCAAAGGCGGCTTTGAAAAAAATCCCAAAGCCTACGAAATCAAGCAGGGGATGAAATCGCGCCTGCCTTTGTCGAACCTGCACTTCGATGTGGAACAAATCATTCCGAACGCGCTGGACGCGGGCGAATTCATTGACAACCCCAAAGCGCCCGAAGACCCGGCCCTGCGGGTGATGCTCGGCATCGGCAATCCCGAGCCTGTTATTGGCGATCTTTTCGCCCGCAGCAAACGCGGTTTCCGAAGGGATGAACCGGGCGGGCGTTTTGCGGTGGTCTATCAGGATCGCTGGTCTGAGGACTTCGCTCATCAATTGCGTCAAACTCCGCCCAAGGCCGAAAAGCTGGTGATGAATTTCATGGGCAAAACGCTCGAGCACGACGCCAAGGTTGGGTCCACCTGGGACTTTCCGGCTTTCAGCTTGAAGGTGGAAAAGTTCTACGCGGATTTCGCCGTCAAGAAAGACAAGGATGGAAGCCCCGAAGCCTACAGCCGCAGCCAAAACACACTGGAGCCTTGGCTGGAACTGCGGCTCCAAGCTCCGGATGGCACGGGACGCCGCGTAATGCTGAGCGCGAAAAACCCTGGCCTTTCCGATCAGCTGAACGGCCCCAATCTGCCCAAAGGGATGAGCCTTCGGTATGTGCGCGAAGGGGAGGAACGACAGGGACGATTCGTCGTCTTTACGCGGGAAGACCGTTCCGTCCGCTTAGTGGAAAACGGTCGCGTGACGCGCACCGAGCCGCTGCAATTGAACAAGCCTTTCATCGTCGAGAAAGGCCTTTCCGCCACGCCGGTGGCCGCCATGGACCATGCGGACTACGTCCCGAATTTCGTACCCCACCCGGACCCGAAAGAGGCCGCAAAATTCGAGCGGCCTGCGGTGAAGGTGAAAATCTGGGATCCCAGCAGCGGCAAGAGCGAGGAGAAATGGCTGGATGCCAAAGGCCCCGAAGGTGGGCCGACCGCCGAGACATTCTTTGATCGCAGCGTCGGGCTCATTTACCAAGCCAAACAAACTGAGCCCAAGGATTTCCGCTCGGAGCTGGTGGTGCTCGATGACAAGGGGAGTGAGCTGCGCAAGAAAACCGTGAGCGTCAACGACCCGATGATTTTTCGTGGTTATTGGTTTTACCAAAGCAATTACAACCCCGACGATCCCAACGTCAGCGGCATTATGATGGTCCACGAGCCGGGCATCTGGCTGGTGTATTTGGGCTTTCTTAGCCTCATCCTGGGGATGGTTTGGATGTTCTA
>JAYVXV010000207.1:0-5091 GCA_043784905.1 Holophagaceae bacterium
GAATTTTGGACGCTCGCCTTTGCCATGCTCGCGCCGGGGCCGATCCGGTCGGGAGCCCTCGCCACGCTGATTCTCGGGCCGTGGGCCACGTTGGGTATCGGGCCGAGGTCCACTTTGGGTATCGGGCCGAGGCCCACGGGGTCCCTCTGGCCGCGGTGGCCGTGGTGGCCGGTCTGGTCGCTCGGATTTGGGCGTTCCTTCCCGGCGCAGTGCCGTTGATTCTGCACGAGGCGAATCAGGCCGAGGGGCATCTTTACTCAGGCGTTCAGGGCGCGGACGATGGCGCGGAGAAGCGATTTGTGTTGGCGCCGCCAACAGCGCCTTCAGGGAAAGGGCAATGCGCTTAGATTGAAGATCCAACGCCATGACTTTCACTTTGACCACCTGGCCAACACTCATGACTTCAGATGGATTTTTTACGAAACGGTGACTAATTTCCGAAAGATGGACCAAGCCATCCTGATGAACACCGACGTCCACGAAGGCACCGAAATCCGTCACGTTCGTCACGACGCCTTGAAGTTCCATTCCGATTTCAAGATCCGAAGGTTTATTGATGCCTTCACGAAACTGAATGGCTTCAAATTTCTGCCGGGGATCGCGACCTGGCTTTTTCAATTCGGCCAAGATGTCCTTGACGGTTTCGGGGCCGAAACGATCATCGGTGAACTGCGCGGCGTTCAGGTCATTCAGTACCGCTTCATTGCCCATGAGTTCGGCGACGGTCTTTTTCACGGCCGCACAAATGCGCTCGACGATGGCGTAGCTTTCAGGGTGAACCGCGCTTGAGTCCAGTGGATTTTCGCCTTCGCGAATGCGCAAGAATCCTGCGGCTTGCTGGAAGGCCTTATCACCGAAGCGGCTCACTTCCATCAGTTGTTCGCGTCGTTTGAAGGCCCCGTGCTCGAAGCGGTGCTGCACGATATTCTTGGCCAGGGTCTCGCCGATGCCCGCGACGTAAGCCAGCAGCCGGTAAGACGCGGAGTTGAGATCCACGCCCACGCGATTCACGCAGGATTCCACCACGTCATCCAAACTCTTTTTGAGGGCCGTCTGGTTTACATCGTGCTGGTACTGGCCCACGCCGATGCTCTTGGGCTCCACCTTCACCAGTTCGGCCAAGGGGTCCTGGAAGCGCCGCGCGATGCTGATGGCCCCGCGCACGGTCACGTCCAGTTCGGGGAATTCTTCACGGGCCACCGGGCTGGCGCTGTAAACCGAGGCCCCCGCTTCGCTCACGGCCACACAAACAATGTGGTTCCGTTCGGTATCCCGCAGCCATTCTTTGATGAAAAGCTCCGCTTCCCGGCCTCCGGTTCCGTTGCCCACCACGATTGATTCCAACGGATATTTCGCGGCGATCAGCTCCAGAATCACCCTTGATCCCTCGGTGTCGCGCTTGGGTTCCAGCGGATAGATCGTGGCGGTTTCCATGAAGGCGCCCAGACGGTTGATCACCGCTAGCTTGCAGCCCGTGCGAATGCCGGGGTCCACCCCTAAGGTACAAACAGAGCCCGCAGGCGGCGCCAATAAAAGATGATCGAGATTGGTCTGGAAAACTTTGATGGCTTCCACGTCGGCTTTTTTCTTGGCTTCTACGCGAACATCTACCTCGATGGATGGCGCCAGCAAACGATCATAAGAATCCTGCGCCACTTCATTCAAGAAACGCCGATAGCCTGAAGCAGCGTCGCAGGGAATCCGCATCAACAACTGACTCACGAGATTCTCGCGGCCTACCGCCAATTTCACCGTCAGGATTTCTTCCTTCTCGCCACGTCGCAGGGCCAGCAGACGATGGGATGGGATTTTTTTGATGGCTTCCTTGAACTCGTAATAGGGCTTGAAGCGCAAGGCCTCTTTCGTATCTTTCTTCTCGTCTCGAATAAGGCTCGAGAGAACACCGGTGTCCTGGAATACCTGGCGCAACCAAGCGCGGGTCGTGGCGTCTTCGGACATCCGTTCGGCTAGGATATGCCCCGCACCCTCGACACATTCGCTGGGGGCCGCTAGCCCTTCTTCGCCTTCTTTCACAAAAGGCGCCGCCAGCAAAAGCGGGTCGGCTCCGCTGGTGTCCGTCAGCAATGCCTCCAACAGTGGCTCCAGGCCACGTTCCCGGGCCACGGAGGCCTTGGTTTTCTTTTTGGGTTTGTACGGGAGGTAGAGATCCTCTAGTTCGGCCTTTACCCAGGCCGCTGCGATCTTGGCCTTCAGTTCGTCGGAAAGTTTCCCCTGTTCTTCGATGGATTTCAGCACTGCAGCGCGGCGCTCCAGCAAGTCCCTGTAATAGGCCGAACGATCTTCGATGGCGTGAATGGCTTCATCATCCAGCGACCCCGTAGCTTCCTTGCGATAACGCGCAATGAAAGGCACGGTATTGCCTTCGTCCAGCAATGCGACCACCGAAGCCACGCCGACGCGGGGCAGTTTCAATTCACTTGCGATCCGATCTAGTACCAACTCCACTTCGCGCTCTCCTTGAAACATTTCGCTGAAGATCCGGAGAGCTGTGGTCCAGTACCGGCGCCTGCCGAATCAGCGCGACCGGTCATCATAGCGCAGAGATTTCATTCGCCCAAAAAGCGATCCAAGGCTGCGCCCGCATCCAAAGGCCCCTCCTGGACGAGTCGCTGAACCTGCGGGCAATCAGGTAATCTTTTTATTCACCGTAGTTGATTCACCTTGAGCCCCCAATGCCCCAACCCCTGAACAAGCTCCGCGTTGTTGACCTCTCCCGCATCCTCGCTGGGCCTTTCGCCTCGCAGTTGTTGGCAGATCTCGGCGCCGAGGTCCACAAACTGGAACCCTCCGAGGGTGACGCAACGCGAGGCTGGGGCCCACCCTTTGAGGGCTCCGAAAGCGCCTATTTCCGCTGCTGCAACCGGGGGAAAACCAACGAGGTCATTGACCTCCACACCGAGGGCGGCAAGGCACGGCTCTTTGAGCTGCTAAAGGCTGCGGATGTTCTGGTGGAAAATTTTCTGCCGGACTCTGCGGATCGCCTGGGACTAGGGTGGAAGGCGCTCCACGCAAAATTTCCAAAACTCATTCTGGCCAGCATCCGAGGCTTCGCCAGCGATGTCACCGATTCCCGGCGGGCGGGCTATGACTTCATCATCCAGGCGGAAAGCGGATGGATGAGCATCACCGGGGAGCCCGATGGCCGCCCCATGAAAGTGGGCGTGGCGTTGGTAGACGTACTGGCGGCGCTTTACTGCGCCAATGGAATCCAAGCCGCCCTGCTTCACCGAGAACGCACCGGCGAAGCCCTGCATGTGGAAGTTCCCTTGATGGAAGCCGCCCTCGCGGGTCTTGTGAACGTTGGCGCAGGTACGCTGATGACGGGTCAGGCACCCGAGCGTTATGGCAACGCTCATCCGCAGATCGTGCCCTATCAAACCTTCCCCTGCGCCGATGGGGACGTGGCCATCGGTGTCGGTGGAGATCGCCAATTCGAGGTGCTGGCGCTGTGGCTAGGCCTAGATATCGAGGGCAATCCCGGGTGGCGAAAAAACCGGGGCCGGGTGGAAGATCGCATCCGCCTTGTGGACGCCATCACGACCGCGCTCTCGGCCCATACCGCCGAGGAAGTGCTTGCGATTTGTGATCGGCACGCCATACCCGCCAGTCGGGTTCGCACGGTGGATGACGTGCTTTTCAAACAGGCGGGCAAGCTCCACCAGCTCATTCAACCGCTCTATGAAGAAGACAGCAGCCGCATGGTGCCGACGCTCGCCAGTCCCATCCTACTCAATGGCCAACGGGCCTGCGCCTCGCTAGCACCCCCACGGTCGAAACGTTGAGAACCCTACAACCCATCGCTCAGGCCGGACTGCGCGGCGCGAAGCTCGAGGCGGCCCGACTGCGCGACGAAGCCAAGGTGCGGCGCGCATGGATATTGACGGTGGGCCCCACCCTTCAACGTCAAACGGTTTTCTTGCGCTTGGTTCAGGGCCGCATCGTCGTGGGCGTCTGGGAATTGTCCATGATCGGAAGTCTGCGTGCGGCTGCGGATTCAACATGGCCGCATCTAAAAGCGCGCCTGGAGCGCCTCACCAAAATGTCGTTCACCGGCCTCGAGATGATCCCCTGCGATCCGCCGCAAATTCAATCGCTGGAATCCACCCCGGTCGGCGACCCATTCGAGCAGGTGCTGACCATGCTTAGGAGGCGTTAAGGAATTACCAGTGCTTTTCTGGTGATTCAGTTACGGCTCCTTATGCCGGTCGAACAATCTCGGCGTGTGGATTATTGCTGAACAACGGCTGAGACAGATGCGCCACCAGAATCAGGACTGGACGAAGCCCCCCCAATGACATACGATCAAAGGCTTCGGGGCGTGGCTCAGCCTGGTAGAGCGCTCGGTTCGGGACCGAGAGGTCGGAGGTTCGAATCCTCTCGCCCCGACCAAAATACGAATCGGCGGAAACGGGACTTCGGCCGATTTTTTTGTCCGCTCAAGGGAGAGTGCGAGAGGCATCGGACCTCCGAGTCGAAGATGGCGCGGGGGTAGGAAAAGGCGGCGACGCGAGAGCGTCAGAGCCGGTCCGCGCAGCGGATTTCCGCCCGCAGCCAGCTTCGCGGGGCGAAGCCGAGGTTCGAATCCTCTCATTCCGACCAAAAAAAGAGTGGCCTTTTCGGCCACTCTTTTTTTGGTCGGAATGAGTGCGGGGATTCGATCCTCCGAGCAGGAACCGCGTGGCGGTAGCCCAAGGATGAGACGCGAGAGCGTCGAAGCCGGTCGCCGAAGGCGATGGGCGGCCACAGCGGGTGCTGCGGTGGATGGGTGGTGGCAAGGCGAAAGTTAGAGGGCGAAGCGAAAAAGCATCGCCATCCCAAAACCGAACTGCATAGAACAGCCTCGGTCGATTTTTTTCGTCCGTCTATTAAGGAGACGGCGAGAGGATTCGAACCTCCGAGCAGAAAACGATCAACGGTAGAAATCGCGCGAGCGTTGCACCACCGCGAGGATCTACCAGAAACGCTCGGCCTACCTCGTCACATGCGTTCTTCGCGCCATGACATACCCGTGGCACACTTGGAGCCTCGCTGATTTTGCGCGGAGCCGCCAACCCATGACTGATGCCTGCA
>JAYVXV010000208.1:0-5055 GCA_043784905.1 Holophagaceae bacterium
CTGGCGAAAAAACCCTTCGTGTGGATTGAGCGTCAACTAGGGCCGTCGAAGGCCACGGCGGTGCGAGCGCTGGAGGAAGATTCCCTGGGCTTTCTTCCCGAGAGCAGCCGCCACTATCCGCGCGGAAGCCTGGCCTGTCAGATCTTGGGATTCACGAACGTGGATGGCAAAGGCCAGCTGGGCATCGAACAGGCCTACGACGAGCAATTGTCCGGGGTCCAAGGGGAACTCATCGCGCCCCGAGATGCCAAGGGACACCTGCTCATTCTTCAGGAGAATTACGCCAAAGTTCCGGTGAACGGGATCTCCATGCAGCTCACCATTGACGCCACCATCCAGCACATCGTGGAGGACGCGCTTCAAGAGGGCGTACGACTGAGCCATCCGACCACGGCCTACGCGGTGGTGATGGACCCCAACACGGGTGAGATTCTAGCCATGGCGGGTACGCCCACCTTCAACCCCAATCACATCCTGCCCGCGAAATTCATGAATCGTCCGGTCACGGACTTGAATCCGAATGAACGTGCAGAGCTGAGAGAGGAACAGGAACGCCAGAAGGCCGCACGGAAAGTGCATCCCGTAGAGGACTCCTACGAGCCGGGCTCCACCATGAAAATTTTCACCGCCGCCATCGCGCTGGAAGAACGCAAGGTCCACCTAGGTGAAAAAATTGACTGCGGGCCAGGCAAATGGAATTTTGGGAACGGCATTTCGGTGACCGACACGCACCACCATGGGGTTCTGACCTTTGAGGAAATCCTTTGGCAAAGCTCCAATATCGGCGCAGCTAAACTAGGCCTTCGGGTGGACCCTGCGGATCACTACCGCTACTTAAGAAATTTTGGATTTGGCGAGCCATCGGGTCTCAATTTCCCAGGGGAAACGTCAGGCCGACTCATTGCGCCGGATCGCTGGTCCTTCCCGACCCAAATCACGTTCTCCTTTGGCTATGGACTTTCAGTTTCACCCCTTCAAATCCTGGTGGCCGGTTGCGCGGTGGCCAACGGTGGCAAGCTCATGCGGCCTTACCTGGTCAAAGACATTTACAACGATCAGGGCAAGCTGATGAAGGAAACCAAGCCCTTGATGCGCAAACAGGTCATCAGTGAAGAAACCTCTGCGCTCATGCGCGAAGTTCTCAAAGGCGTCATCACCAATGGCACCGGGAAAAAAGCGAAACTCGAAGGGGTGGATGCCTTCGGCAAAACCGGCACCGCGCGTAAAATCATCAACCGCGAATATGACCTGCGCAGACACTACGCGTCCTTCATGGGTTTTTTCCCCGCCGACAAACCGCAGTACGGAATGCTCTTCATGCTGGATGATCCCCAGGGCGATGTGACCGGTGGGGACGTGGCCGCACCGCTCTTCAAGAAAATTGGAGATGCCATTTGGCGCTACCGGCAGACCAGTCAATCCGCCGATCAGACTCCAGATCTGAAACTGTCATTACGAGATTGGCCCAGCAGTGAAAACGATGAATCCGTGGTCCATGTGGAGCGCGGGCGGGTTCCAGAACTCAAGGGTCTGGCCCTGAAAACCGCCATCCAACGCATTGTGATGAGCGGTGGCATTCCGGTCGTAGACGGCACTCCGAGTGGCAACATGGCAACCCGCGTCCTGGGACAAAGCCCCGACCCGGGTGCGGCGATGGACGAAAATAAGATCGTGAAGATCCGTGTGGGGAGCCAATAGGAATGAAATTCCGGGATTGGGTCAACCAGGAATCGGTAACCAGATGGACCGGCAATCTGGATGCAGAGGTCGTTGATCTTTCCTGTGATAGTCGCGAGGTGAAACCCGGCTGGGCCTTCGTGGCCCTCGCTGGCGAAAAGATCCACGGCGGAACATTTATTCCATCGGTTCTAAAACAGGGCGCTGTCGCCGTGCTTTCGGAGCGGGCGGAAATCCTTCCACCGGAGATCGCTTTCGGCGTGATCGAAGACGGGCGGTTCACCATGGGCCGTCTTTCGAAAACCCTGCACGGATCCCCAGACGAAAAGCTCGCGCTGATCGGTGTTACGGGGACGAACGGTAAGACCACTACGACGACCATCATCCGCCAACTCCTGCGTGGGGCGGGCATGGGCTGCGGGCTCATTGGCACCGTGATGAATGCGGCTGGCGCGGTGGAAGAAGAAGCCGTTCGCACCACGCCGGAAAGCCCGGCCTTCTATCGGTGGCTGCGGCGTTCGGTGGAAGCGGGGGACCGCGCTTCTGCGGTGGAAGTGAGCAGCCACGCTTTGATGTTAGGCCGAGTGGCAGGGGCCCGATTCAAGGTGGGCGTGTTCACCAACCTCACCCAGGATCATCTGGATTTCCACGGCGACATGGAGAGCTATTTCAAAGCGAAATGCCGATTATTTGCACAGAGCGAAAAAACCCTGGTGAACCTTGACGATGCCTACGGGCAGCGACTGGCCGTGGACCATCCCGCCTATGCCACCTTCGGCATGGATAGAGAAGCAACCTATCGCGCGCAGAATCTGGATCTCAGTTCCACGTTCACGCGATTCGTTCTCAATACACCCCAGGGGGTTTGGCCCATTGAAAGCCCGCTGCTGGGGCGTTTCAATGCCTCCAATCTATTGGCGGCCCTGGCGGCCATCTCCGAAGCAGGCTTTGATTTGGCGGAGATTCTACCGGCCATTCCCAAGATCATCGGTGCGCCTGGGCGGGTGGAGCGGGTGGACTGTGGGCAACCCTTCGGGGTGCTGGTGGACTATGCCCACACGCCCGACGCGCTGGAAAAATTGCTCACGGAAGGCCGCCGAATGCTGCCACCCGGCGGGCGTCTCCATGTTCTTTTTGGATGCGGTGGGGACCGGGATCGCAGCAAGCGTCCCATCATGGCCGAGGCCGTGGCTAAAGGCGCAGATGTCATCTGGCATACCTCAGATAACCCTCGCAGCGAAGACCCAGAACGCATCTTGGATGATGCAACGCCGGGCCTATCCGAATTCCTGCGGAACAACCCGAGCCGTTACCATCGCAATGCCAACCGCGCTGAATCCGTTCGTCAGGCGCTATCCGATTGTTTCCCCGGAGACCTTTTGCTGCTGGCGGGAAAGGGGCATGAGCCCTACCAGGAAATCCACGGCGTGAAACATCCCTACAGTGATCGCGGCGCGGTGGAAGCCGCTTTAGGTGCCAAATGATTCCAGATATTTTGAATTTGCTTAACCGGGACTTGGCCACTTTGGAGCGCGAGATCGCCGCCTATCCCGATGACGCGAGCCTTTGGAAACCCGTTCCAGGCCAGCCGACTTCCGGTGGGAATCTGACCCTGCACCTCATTGGGAATCTCCGCCATTTCATCGGCGCGGCATTGGGCGACACAGGTTTCATTCGGGATCGGCCTGCGGAATTTTCGACGCGGGGCATCTCCCGAGACGCGCTGCTGGCGCAGGTTCACATCGTCCCCCAAGAAATAGAAGCTACCCTAACGCGCATGAACCCTGACCGCTTGAGCGAGCCATTTCCCATCGAGATCACGGGCTTGCGCCCGACCATCGGCGCGGTGTTGCTCCACCTATGCACCCACCTGACTTTCCACCTCGGGCAGATGGATTACCACCGCCGTGCGGTGACCGGCGATAAAAGCTCGGTGGGACCACTTTCCCTTGACGCCTTGATGAATCGCCGATGAACGGGGGTCTCTTCAACCTTCACCAGGTGGCGGGCCTCATCGGCGCGGAGCTGCGTGGTGCGGGTTCCATCGTTCCAACGGCCCTGTCTCTCGATACCCGCACGATCCAGCGCGGCGAATGTTTCGTGGCGCTTAGAGCCGAGCGTGATGGCCATGCGTTCGCGGCCATGGCCGTGGATGAGGGTGCATCCTGTTTGTTGGTGGATCACTCGCTGGATCTGAATGTTCCTCAACTGATCGTTGGGGACACCCTTGCCGCGTTGCAGGCCTGGGGTCAGGAACGGTTAAAGTCCGTGCGTCCACGCTCGGTGTTTGGCATCACCGGAAGCGTTGGAAAAACCAGCACGAAGGAACTGCTGGCGGCTGCAACCAATGGATGGAAGACACCGGGTAATCGCAACAACACACTGGGATTACCTCAAGCCCTCGCCACGATGCCCGCCGGTGAAAGCGCCGCAGTCCTCGAAATGGGCATGAGCACCCCAGGCGAAATCAGACGGCTGACGGAAATCGCCCCCCCGGATTTCGGCTTGATTACGGTCATCGGAACCGCCCACATGGAAAACTTCGCCCATGGCCAGCAAGGCATTGCCGAGGCCAAGGGTGAGCTTATCGGGGGGCTTCGCGGCGGCGGCGCATGGGCCCATCTGGTCGCGGACCATTGGTGCCGCTGGATCTCAGAGCAGCCCTGGGCTGCCCACGTTATGGCGGTACCGGTGGGAGATGGCGAGGATTTCGGATGGGAGAAGGTGGAATCTTTGGGGCCTCGCGGTGAGCGATTCGTGTTGAGAACACCGGACTATCGCTTGCCCATTGAATTGAAATTGCGGGGTCACCATCAGGTTCGCAATGCCACGTTGGCGGCGACCCTCGCGCTGCTGGCCGGTTTTGATCGAGATCGCGTGGCCGCGGGCTTGGCCACCGTCGAGCCGGAGGCGGGTCGCGGCTGTCTTCATGCGATTCGTGGGGGCGGTTGGCTGCTGGACGAGAGCTACAACGCCAGCAGTGATTCCATTCTGGCCTGCGCGGAATCTCTACTGGAATTACAGGGTGGCAAAGCAGTCGCCGTACTCGGCTGCATGAGGGAACTGGGACCAGATGCCGAACGCCTGCATCGCGACGTCGGCGAAGGCTTGAAGGCGTTGGGCCTAAGTCATATTTGGGTCTACGGTGATCAGGCGAAAAACACGGCCGAAGGCTTCGGTAGTGGGGCTTCAGCCTTCCCGAATTTTGAATCGTTGCGAGATGATCCAGCGGGCCTTGGGTCTATTGGCATGGGCGCCCGCATCCTCGTCAAAGGCAGTCGCTACTATCAATCCGAGCGGGCGGTAGCGTGGCTACTTGATGCGATGGGTGTTCCGGATTGATGGGAAGAAATCAGAAAAGATTGGAACCGCGAAATG
>JAYVXV010000209.1:0-5010 GCA_043784905.1 Holophagaceae bacterium
CACCGATGAGCGCAACCGCAGTGGGCGCGATGGTGACGATGTTGTTGTCGGTCTTCTGCGAACGCTCCACGGCGGCGAAGTAGAAAAGGCTGTCCTTGAGGATGGGACCACCCACCGATGCCCCGTACTGCTTCAGGCGATAGTCGGAATTGTCCGTCCCAAACGGCGATTTCGCATCGAGATGTCCCGGCCGCAGAAAATAGAAAACCGAACCCTTTAGTTCATTCGTTCCCTGCTTGGTGATGGTGTTTACGATGCCGCCGAGTGCGCGTCCGTACTCCGCCGAAAAACCACCGCTGATGACCTGGAATTCCTGAACGGCTTCCTGGCTGATGCTGGCCCGCAGCGCGCCGCCACCGAGATCGTTGTTGTCGAGACCATCCAACAAAAAATTATTCTGTCGCGGGGTCATGCCCGCAAAGCTCAGGCCCGAATTCAGGCTGCCGTTACCTGTAGGCAGATTGCCCACCGCCGCAAAAGGTGTGGTCAGGCTGAAGTCCACGAAACTACGGCGATTGATGGGGAGGTTAGTGATGAAGTTCTGGTCCACCACGGCAGCAACTTGGGTGCGTTCGGCATCCCGTGAACTATCTTCAACCGTGACCACTAGGTCCGGTGTCTGACCTTTGGGGTACAGGACCAGATCTTTGATGCTGGTACTTCCCACCTGGAGGGTGACGAAAGCAACAACTTGGTCCATAGACGCTGAGTTGATTTGAAGCGTGTAGGTCCCAGCAGGAAGCAGTCGAAACCGATAATTACCTTCGGCGTCACAGGTGGTGGTCCAGGATTCGTTTTGATCCGCTCGCTTCAGGGTCATACGAACGCCGGCAAGAGGTTGCCCGTTGTTGGCGCGAACCACGCCTTTCAAATCCGCCGTCGTCACGCCGGTACTTTGCGCGACCAGCACCATGGGTAGCACACCCACAAAGAGCCCGAGAGCACGAACAGAATTAGCGCGCACATAATCTCCTACAGCGTTGAGTGGAAATACGTGCAGGTGTTGTAACACGAAGCCGTTGCGTCAAAATAGCTTAAACATTGAAGATGGTGGACTGGCATAAGGGGCCGTAGCAAAATAACCTAGACTGCACAGTTTATTTTGACACGGCTCCTAAACGCTAGGCGGGCCACACTTCAGCGCGGCGGCAGAGTTCCTTCATGCAATTCGCAAGGCTGACGTCATCCGTCGCGATCCAAGTGGCGTGGGCCTTGGAGGGCTCTACGAACTTCTCGTGCATGGGCTGAACCTGCGCGTCCCATTGCTTCTTGACACCCTCTGGCGTCCGTCCGCGCTCTGCCACGTCCCGTCTCATGCGCCGCTCGAAACGGATGGCTTCAGGCACATCAATAAAGAGTGATGCGTCCAATTGTTCCCGCACTGCGGGCTGGCCCAGGATAAGAATGCCGTCCACCAGCACGATGGATTTAGGCTCAAAAGGGACCGCCAATGACTTGCGCGTGTGGGTGGCAAATTCGTATTCGGGCACCGCCACTGGAAGCCCATCCTTCAGGGCTTTAAGGTGTTTTGCCAACAGACTAAATTCCAGGGAATCGGGGTGGTCAAAATTCACTTCGCCACCATCTTCTTTAAAGTGATCGCTTTGATCAAGGTAGTAGCTGTCCTGGCTCAGCACTCCACAGCGGTCCTCGCCCAGAGCCGCACAAAGCCTTTTAGCGAAGGTCGTCTTGCCGGACCCGCTACCGCCAGAAATGGCAAAAATGAGTGGTCGCTGGAGCATGATTACACCGTGTTGTAGAGGCGGTCGCCGGCGTCACCGAGGCCCGGCAGAATGTAACCCTTCTCGTTGAGCTGTCGCTCAATGGAGAGGCAGTAGATGGGCGTATCGGGATGTTCATCGCGCACGGCTTGAATGCCTTCGGGCGCTGCAAGAAAACAAACGAATCGAATGGGCCCGACCCCGTACTGCTTGAGCCGTGAGATGGCGGCGACAGCAGTGTTTCCCGAGGCCAGCAGTGGATCCAGCAACAACACTGATTTGCCCTCTACATCATTCGGGAGACGGAAATAGTATTCGATGGTGCTTTTCACAAATTTGTCGCGATAGATGCCGATGTGCCCGGCGCCCGCGTTGGGCAAAACTTGAAGAACCCCATCCAACATGCCATTCCCAGCCCGCATGATGGAGACCACTAGCATCCGCTGCTCCAGAAAGGGCGCGTCCATGGTCTCAAAGGGTGTCTCGATGGATTGGGTTTGCAAGGGATGGTCCCGGGTCACCTCGAAGGCCATCAATTTGCTCATCTCCGCCATGAGGCGGCGAAATTCGGTGGGCCGGGTCTCCTTCTTCCGCAGTGTAGACAAGTGATGCTGCAACACCGGGTGCTGGATAACGTGGACATTGGGTTGGGTGGATTCCGTCATGGATGCCTCTTTAAAAAACGGTGCCATCGCTAAGTAGTTTCAAGGGCGGCCCACCACCTTCACGTAGCTCCGATGCCAATTTGCGCCCAGCCCACCAAGTGCCCCCCTCAAGTATTTTCGCCAGAGGAAAATTCTCGTTGGTTTTGCCGAGTTTCTCTCGAACGGGATCCGCTAGGAGATCCAGCAGCGCCAAGGTCAGCGCTCGCCATTCGATGATGAGATCTGAGCCCGGCGGGTGCGCCTCGCCCACCAAAGATTCATCTCGAAGACGCAGCAGACCCGAGTCCAACATCAGTCCGCCATTGCGATATTCAGCGAGGCCCGTCAGATCATCGGTGCCGGTGATCTCTAGTCCCGATTCCAGTAAAGGTTCAAAAAGCGAATAGGAAAGCCACTGAGAGAGCTTGTGAAACGGGACGATGGAGCCCACCGTCAACGAGCGGTCGAGGGGTGCGTAATGCCACGCGTCCCCAAGATTGAAATGGCCAGAGGGCGTGTTTAGGGTAATGCGACCAGGCCAGATGGAACCCAAGCCTTTCTGCAAAGCCCGCAATAGCTGAGGTGCGCGCAGCTGGTTTCCACTCGATGATTGGGCGGCCAGAAAACGGAAATAATCGAGCAACCCACCGGGCCTCGCTTCGGGTCCAAAAAATTCGGGATTTGCGCTCAACGCCTGCCCAAGGGATTTCAGCAAGGCGCAGCGCCCCTCAAATCCCTCCATGGGATTGGATCCCGAGATCTGAAATCCTGCCGCCAAGACCGTCGGCTCGAGCTGGGCCAGCCCCCTGGCATCGGCTCGGAAAGGTCGCGAAGGAATGGATGAAAAAAGGCCACCCACAAACATGTTCCAGCTCGCCACCGCCAGGCCTTCGGATCGCGCCGTGGTGGTGCCGCTGGTGGTTTCAAGGTACTTCCAATCCGGTCCCGCGCCCGCGTCCAGCAGCACGCTGACCAGAACAAGATCCAGCTTGGCCTTCACGCGCTCGTCCAAGGAAAGGCCCGCCAACCGCGCATCCAGATCCGCGTTTCGATTCACCTTCGCGGCGCGAAAATGATTCCATCGCGAATGGAAAGGAATCTCCAAGGTTGGGTAATGCTTCAACGTCACTTCGGCCACGAGCTGGGCGACCTCATCGAGTTTTTCGAGGTGAACGGAGAAGTGGGTTCCACCTTTTTGTGCCGATGCCAACAGCGCTGCTGCCTGCCTCCGGATGGTGCGCGGAGAAAGCAACCATTCCAAGTCTTCTGCGGTGCCCTGCATATTATTCATCGAGCCCGCGACCCTTCACGTCCAGGAGCGCGGCTTCGGATTTCACTTCACCTGCCGTGTAATATCCGGCGGCTTTTTTGGCTTCCATCTCCACCTGGGCATCCACCGGGACCAGGCCATCAGGGATGGAAACCCGCTCCAGCACTTTGATTCCAGAGCCCACGATGGCGTTGTACTTCATATCGCTCATGGAAATCAGGCGATCAATTTTAGTGATGCCGAGCCATTGCAGCGTGTCGGGCATCAGTTCCTGAAAACGCATATCCTGTACGCCCGCCACGCATTCGGTGCGGCGGAAATAGGTGGCCGCACTATCGCCTCCCTCCTGCCGTTTGCGCGCGTTGTAGACCAAGAATTTCGTAACCTCGCCCAGGGCACGGCCTTCTTTTCGGAAGTAGACAATCACGCCGGATCCACCCTCCTGGGCCGTGCGCACGGCCTCTTCGATGCCATGAGTTAGGTAGGGGCGGCACGTGCAAATGTCCGAGCCGAAGACATCCGATCCATTGCATTCATCGTGGACGCGCACGGTGAGTTTCTGGGTGGGGTCGCTGATTTTTTTGGGGTCGCCGAACATGTAGACCGTCGTGCTACCAATGGGTGGAAGCAGTACTTTCAGGTCAGGCCGCGTGATGAGCTCCGGGTACATACCCCCGGTTTCTTCAAAGAGCACGCGGCGAAGATCTCCTTCTTCCACACCGAAGCGCTGAGCGATACCGGGGAGGTACCAAACAGGATCCAACGCGGCCTTCGTCACCGCGATGTCGCCCGATTCACGAATGATGGTGCCGTCTTTCTTGAGCCTCCCGGCTTCAATCGCATCCAGGATTTCCGGCATAAGCATATGGGCTTTGGTCACGGCAATCGTTGGCCGGATGTCGTAGCCCGCCGCCAGTTCATCGCTGAAAATTTGTGCAATCTTGGCGCCCCAGGGATCAATGGACACCATTTTTTCGGGATCGTTCCAGGATGGGAAAGGTCCGATATCAATGACGGGCGAGGTGTTCGTCAAGTCGGGCCGATGCTCCGGTGTGAGATCGCCTGCGGCGGTGGCCAAGGCGCGATAGACCCCGTAACTTCCGCTGTGCGTGCCAATGGCGTTGCGGTGTTCTTTGCTCGTCATGGAGCCCACGATGGGGCCGCGAGTTTGCGGATCTTTGGCGCCCCAATGGATAGGCAATGCGCCTTTAAAGATGCTGCCGGGATGGGAGGTCAGTCCCAAATGGGAGTAGGTGCTGGTCACGGGTAAACCTTCAGGAAGGAAGGATCTAGTTCATCCAATTTTGATCTTTTTGCAAGGACCATTTCTGGGTGACCTTCTTTTGCCGACTCCAAAAAGCCACCCCGTCCATGC
>JAYVXV010000210.1:0-5005 GCA_043784905.1 Holophagaceae bacterium
CACCAATGTTGAAGAAGGTAAGAAAATTCTCGCCGAGAGCGGACTAAATCTCATCGTGGCCGAAGGCCTGAAGGATGCCGCAGAGAAAATCGTCGCGGCGACGAAGTAAAACAAATTCACCACAGAGGCACAGAGGACACAGAGAAATGAAAAAGAATAAAGAGGGGCAGATGGCGCACGGGTCTAGTAAGGCGTGCTTCCTGTTTTTTTCTCTGTGCTCTCTGTGCCTCTGTGGTTCAAATGTTTTGAGTTTCCGCTGATGACCGAAGACCTGAAAGCCCGCTACGACGCCCTCTATGAGGAGTATCAGGACGTCATGCACAAAGGCGCATGGCGCCTGGGCTGGAGCTTTTTCTTCGTGATGGTGGGCCTGCTTCCCATGATGTATATCTTTGTCTGGATCGCAGGGCCGAAGACTTGGGAACACACGCTCTTTCACGCACCCAAGATCATGTGGCTAGCCGCGCCATTGAATCTTGGCATCGTTCTGTTTTTACTTTCCCGGCTGTATCGGCGGAACCTGGAACTGGACGCCACGAAGCAGGGCTACCTTTCGCGTCTTAGGGAGCTTAAAACCCAAATGCCTGTAGTATCCGAGCCGATCTCAAACTCAGCGCCTGAGCGGGCGCCTGAGCGAGATTGGGACTCTTTTCGTGATGATGGGCTTGAGCCCTGACTCCCAAGTTTCAAAGCCTGAACAACAACGGCCTGAACAACAACGCTGCATTTGTACTCAATCGAAAATCGTGACCTTTTCATCGGAGTTCTCCATGGCTGTTCTCGTCGGTAATCACACCAAACTCATCGTGCAGGGCATCACGGGCCGCGAAGGACTATTTCACGCCAAGGGCTGCCGCGACTACGGCACCAACGTGGTGGGTGGCGTCACTCCGGGCAAAGGCGGCACCGAGATCGAGGGCTTCGCGGTCTTCAATACCGTGAAAGAAGCTGTGGCCAAAACCGGTGCCAACGCCACGATGATCTTTGTGCCCCCCAGCGGCGCCGCGGACGCCATTCTCGAAGCCCTGGACGCGGGGATTACGCTCATTGTCTGTATCACCGAAGGCATCCCAGTGTTGGACATGATGAAGGTCAAGCGCGTGCTGCCGGATTATCCGAACAGCCGACTCATCGGCCCCAACTGTCCGGGCGTCATCACGCCAGGCCAAGCCAAGATCGGCATCATGCCAGGCCGCATCCATAAAGCCGGAAATGTCGGGGTTGTTTCTCGCAGCGGCACCCTGACCTACGAGGCCGTGGGCCAGCTCACGGCCCTGGGCATCGGCCAATCCACTTGCATTGGCATCGGCGGCGATCCCATCAACGGCACCAGCCACATTGACGCGCTGGAGCTGTTCAACAACGATCCCGACACCCACGCGGTCATCATGATCGGCGAAATTGGCGGCACTGCCGAAGAAGAAGCCGCCGCCTGGGTGAAGGCCAACATGAAGAAACCCGTAGTGGCATTCATCGCAGGCCAGACCGCCCCCCCGGGCCGCCGCATGGGCCACGCCGGCGCCATCATCAGCGGTGGTCACGGCACCGCCGCCGAAAAGATGAAGGCCCTGGAAGCCGCCGGCATTACCGTCGTGCAGAGCCCAGCAGATATGGGTTCGGCCATGGCAAAGCTCCTGCAAAAAGCTTGAACCGCGAATGAGGCGAATAAACGCGAATAAACGCGAAAAGGGAAAATCCAGGGGCCGCGAATGCGGCCCTTTTCCATCCCCTTCATCCCCTTCATCCCTGTTAAAACTCTTTCGTGCCCTTCATCCAATCTGGCCCGCAGCTCCCCCACCCCTATCGCGCCGATTCGGTGCTGCGGAGTTATCTGCGGCGGGCGCTGCCGACTGATGTGCTTGCCGAAATCGAGCCATCCCTTGATGAGATGGGCGACATTGCGTTGCGTCTTCACGCGCTATCGCTGGAAGACCGACTGAATGAGCCGCGCCACATTCCTTTTGATGCCTGGGGAAACCGGGTGGACCGCATCCAGGTGACTCAACTTTGGAAGCAGGCCGAGATCATCGCGGCGGAAAAGGGTTTGGTGGCCACGGCCTACGAACAAAAGCACGGTGCCTTTTCTCGTCTGCACCAATTTGCGTTGGTGCACCTATTCAATCCCAGTAGCGACGTCTACACTTGTCCTTTGGCCATGACCGACGGTGCGGCGCAAACACTATTGCGTACCGGCCATGCCGCTCTCATCGAAAGGGCTGTGTCCCACCTCACCACGCGCGATCCCGAAAGGTTCTGGACCAGCGGCCAGTGGATGACCGAGAGCACGGGGGGTTCGGATGTTGGCCTCAGCATGACCGAGGCAAAGCTCGGAGACGACGGCCAGTGGCGGCTCTACGGCCGCAAGTGGTTCACCTCCGCTGCGGCTTCACAAATGGCGCTGACGCTGGCGCGGCCTGAAGGCAATGCCGAGGGTGGCAAGGGTCTCGCACTTTTCTACGTGGAAACCCGGTTGGAAGACGGTGTGGCCAATGGATTCCGCGTGAACCGGCTCAAGGACAAGCTCGGCACCCGCAAGCTCCCCACGGCAGAATTGGATCTGGATGGCATGATCGCGACCCCCGTAGGTGCCCTGTCCGACGGCATCCGCGCCCTATCCCCCATGCTCAATATCACCCGCACCTGGAACGCCGTCACCGCCGTTAGCTTCCTTCGCCGAGGCATGATGCTGGCCCAGGACTTCGCGAAAAACCGCGTTGCATTCGGTGCGCCTCTCGCGGAAAAACCGCTGCACGTGGATACCTTGGCGGGCATCGAAGCGGAGGCTCAGGCGGCCTTTCATTTGGCTTTCCACGCGGCGGAGCTGATGGGCCTTGAAGAATCGGGGCAGGGGGATGCCACGCTTCAACGACTCATCACGCCGCTGGTGAAGTTGACCACCGCCAAGCAGGCGGTGGCGGGCTGCAGTGAGTTGCTGGAATGCTTCGGTGGCGCAGGCTATGTAGAAGACACGGGTCTGCCGGTGTTGCTAAGGGACGCCCAGGTATTAAGCATTTGGGAGGGCACCACCAACGTGTTGTCACTGGAAGCCATGAAGGCCATGCAGGGATGTGGCTTCAACGCGTTTGCGGCCCATGTGGAAACCTTGTTAGCGGGCCCCTGCCAAGAAGCCCTTGAGGCCGAAGAGGCCCAAGTTCGGGCGGCCCTTCGCCACGCGCAGGATTGGTGGGCGACGGCGGAGGAATCTGGAGGGCGACGTTTTGCCCTTACCCTCGGCCGAACCCTCGCGCTGGCTCTATTGCTTCGTCAGGCCCGGTGGGCTTTGGTTACAGAGCAGGACGAAGCGCCATCGGCCGCCGTTCGCCGTTTTGCGCAGCATGGCATTGATCGCCTGACATGCGAGTGGGCCTGTCCCAAATCAACAACGAGGCCTGACTCCTAGGGCCCGAAGCCATAGACCTTGAACCCAACGGCAAAAACACGGGCGAAGCATCTGTTTGCTCGCAGTGGGGTATTACACTTAAGGCAGAGGTTCGCAATGCTCATCAGTCGGGAAATGGTTTTACAGCAGGACATTGGATTGAATGCCACGCTTTTTGGTGGCGGGATGATGGCCCGCATGGACAAGGCGGCGGGCATCTGCGCCGGGTTGGTGAGCCACAACCGCGTCTTCGTGACCCTCAAAGTGTCCGAGCTGTTCTTCCATAGCCCCGTGCGGGCCGGGGACATCATCGAGTTCTACGGAACCGTGACGCGGCCCGGCAACACCTCCATCACCATCCAACTCGAAGTGCGGGTCTACAGCCCAGTCAGCAACGCGCGCCGCGACGTGACCTCGGGCGAATTTGTGATGGTAGCCACCGACGAGAACAGCCGACCCGAGCCCATCCTCTGGAAACCGGACATGCTTAAGGAAGCCACTCTGGAATCCAATCAGGTCGTATCCTCACCTGCCAATAAGCCCACCCGCAAGAAGTCCAAGTAACGACCTCTTTTCATCTTTTTACACGCCTTGGTTTTTCCTTTTCCCCTTCGTTGCTTCGCCACTTTCGCGTAGTGCGTTTTTTCTTCCGAGCCCATGCCCGATCTAATCCCAGCCCACCTCGATCACCGCCGTGTTTGGTCGGACTTCGACTACTGCTATCCGGTGATTTCTCGGCGCTCCAAGGGCGTCTCTCTGGGGGTGAATCTTAATCCCGACAAGGTCTGCAATTTTGATTGCGTCTATTGCGAAGTGGATCGCACCACACCGGGAAAGAGGCGTGATATCAATCTCGATCAACTAGAGCGGGAAATGGCATCCCTCCTGGATCTCACACTGGATGGGAGCCTCTTCACATTTCCCCCTTTTGATTCAGCAAGACCCGAGCAGCGGCGGCTCAACGACATCGCTTTTAGTGGTGATGGCGAGCCCACCACCGCCAAGGAATTCGCGGAAGTAGTGGATCGCATCGCGAATCTAAAATGGAAGCGAGGTCTTCATGATGTGAAGCTCGTGCTCATCACCGATTCCAGCCGACTTCAGGCCCGCGAGGTGGTGCAGGGATTGGATACGCTCATGGCCAATAATGGAGAAATATGGGCCAAGCTCGATGCGGGTACTGAAGCCTATTATAAAGAAATAAATCGGACTTCTATTCCCTTCAGCCGTATCCTCGAAAATATTGAAATTACGGCTCGATTGAGACCCATTACGATTCAATCACTGTTTCTGAGTTGGCAAGGGAAGGGGCCTTCGGTGGATGAAATCGCGGCCTATACCGAATGCCTTCGACGGATTCAAGGTATGGGTGGGAAACTCCAAGGCATCCAGCTCTACACTGTGGCGCGGCCCACCCCCGAACCTGAGGCCCGTCCCTTAAAAGCCGGGGAGTTGGACGCGCTTGCTGCCCAAGTCCAAATGGCTTTGCCCGATGTTCCCATCGAGGTTTTCTACGGTCCCGAAGGCCCCGAGGAACATCCCGTTGCGTAAAATTGCGGGGCTAATGCTTCTGCTTCTGGCCCTGGCCTGTGAGCGTAAACCCGCTCCGCCGAAACCCGATCCCGA
>JAYVXV010000211.1:0-4923 GCA_043784905.1 Holophagaceae bacterium
CCCGGATTTTGCAGTTGGGCTCAAGGCGAGAAGGCATCGGGCCTCAGACTTCAGGCATCGTTGTTGATTTTGGATTAGCCATCTCGCACACATGTATGCGAAGCAACCCACAACAACGAGGCCTGATGCCCGAGGCCTGAAGCGGCCTGGAACAATGGCAACTGCAAAATCCTGGTTCAAATGACATTTCGTACCGCTCAATCTCAAACGCGGCATTCAATGAACAACGTTTCAGGGCCCCTTCCTCACGTTCTTGTCTTTCGCCCAATACCTGCGGCCTCTTGCCGACCTTGAAATTTATCTGCGCTCGCGAGATCGAGGTGGCCCGCCAAGCCGCATCGCGCCCATCAGCCCCTCTTCTCCAGCTTGGCCTTGATCTGGGTGGTCTGTGCACCCCTCACGGTGATGGTCTGCACCACGTCCTTGAATCCCTTGGCACGGACGATGACGGTGTAGGTGCCCGGCTTGATCCAGACAATGGTGACGAATCCGCCTTCGCCCGTGGCAGCAGTCCGCTCATCCTTGCCATTTTTCTGGATGAGCACCAAAGCCCCCATCATGGGCTTGTCGTCCTCGGCCGTCACAGAGGCGGTCACGGTGCCGTTCTTCATGTCGGGGGGATCAGGGGGCTGTGGCTTTTCGGGCTTCGCACGCGCAGGCGGAGCCTGGTCCTTGGAGGGGAGTTGGGCCGAGAGCGTGAGGCCTGATACAAGACCTGTCAGGGCCACCATGAGAACGGGACGTGAAATTAAGGACACTGCGGACATTGAGAAGCTCCAACAAGGTGATGAAACGGGGCAATTTATGGTGCGATCAGGGAGGCGGAAGGTTCCTGATCGGTCGTGCCAAAATAGACTGAACAGCAAAGGTTATTTTGTCGTGGTTCCTAAATCTTCAAGGTGGACCGAAGCGATTTGGCCATCTCCATGAAGACCTTGGTCTGTGGGGAATCGGGATAGGCTTCGATGAGGGGCCGTCCATTGTCGCCGCCTTCGCGGATGGCGAGATCAATGGGAACTTCGCCCAGGAACGGCAGGGACATGCGGAGGGCCGCAGCTTTCACGCCGCCGTGACCAAAAATCTGGGTTTCTTCACCGCATTTTGGGCAGACGAAACTGCTCATGTTTTCGATGATTCCAAGGATCGGTACCTTTACCGTGTTCAACATGCCGATAGCTTTACGTGCGTCCAGAAAAGCCACATCTTGCGGGGTGCTGACGACGATCGCGCCGCTGACTTTAGCGTTTTGGATAAGGCTGATTTGGGTGTCGCCGGTGCCGGGCGGAAGATCAATGAAAAGTAAGTCCAATTCGCCCCACAACACATCGCCTAAAAATTGGGTCAGCGCCTTGTTGAGCATGGGGCCACGCCAGATAACCGGGCGATCTTCATCAATCAGAAACGCCATACTCATGAGCTTCAGACCGAATTTTTCGATGGGAATGATCTTCCCTTCAGGCGTTCCTTCGGGACCATCGCTATCCTTGATGCCAAACATCATGCCGATGCTGGGGCCGTAAATATCTGCGTCCATCAGGCCCACTTTGAGGCCCTGTTTGGCCATGGCCAGTGCGAGATTCGTAGCGACGGTGCTCTTGCCAACGCCGCCCTTGCCGCTACCCACAACCACCGCGTGCTTGACGGTGGTGAGTAGGTTTTTGAATTCCACCTGCGGGGTTTTCTCCCAGGTGATGTCTACATCCACTGCCTCAACACCATCCTGCTGCACCATGCGCTCGGCGATGTCTTTGCGAATGGTGGCTTCGCGGTCCTGGTAGGCATCCAATAGGTGAAGAGAAACCCTGATGCGGCTGCCATCCACATCAATGCCCTTCACCGCTTTAAGGGTCACGAGCGAAGCCGAAGTCCCCGGCACCTGATAGGCGTTGAGGGCATCAAAAATAGCCGCCCGGCTGATGCGCTTGTCCATGGTGAATGCTCTCCAGCCCTCCAGTTTGACGGCTTTCGGGTGGAAAGCCAGGCATCAGGCCTGAGGCCTGCTAGGGTCCGAGCCTTTGGGTCATGGCGCCAGCTCCACTTCGAAGGTAGCCGTATTCGTAGAGTCGCAACTGGCTTCGGAGCGTTGCTCCCAGGGAATCCAGTCCGCGACGCAGCACCTGACCTTCGGAGCCCAGCACACGCCCCTTGACGGTGTCCGCTAACTGAAGCTCCAACATTTCGATGACTTCAGCGGACAGCAGCGGATCCACGAGGGGAAAGACCACTTCTACGCGGTGGTCGAGGTTGCGCTGCATGAGATCGCCGCTGGAGAGCAGGGTTTCGGGATTTCCATCGTTGGCAAAGTAGTAGACTCGGGCGTGTTCCAGAAAACGGTCGAGGATGGACACCACGCGGATGTTTTCCGAAAGGCCTGGGACTCCGGGCCGCAGGCAGCAGGCGCCGCGCACGATTAGGTCCACGCTGACACCGGCTTGGCTGGCTTCGTAAATGAGATGGATCATGGCGGGGTCCACCAGCGCGTTCATCTTAAGAATGATGCGTGCTGATTTTCCCGCATTCGCGTGTTCCACCTCTCTCTGGATCCGTTCGGACATGGCCCTTCGGAAATTCTGCGGGGCCAGAATAATTTGGTTGAACCGAGGCGGTCGGGTGTAACCCGTCAGCAGATTAAACAGATTGGACAGATCCTCACCGAATTCTGGGCGCGCCGTGAACAGTCCCAGATCTGCGTAGAGCCGCGATGTGCGCTCGTTGTAGTTGCCGGTTCCCAAATGACAATATCGCTTGATGCCCCCGGGTTCTTGGCGCACGACGAGGCAGGCTTTTCCGTGGGTCTTGAAATGCGGTAGGCCATACACCACATGACAGCCCGCGCGCTCCAGGCGCCGGGCCCAGGCGATGTTGGCTTCCTCGTCAAAACGTGCGCGCAACTCGACGATGGCCGCCACCTGCTTGCCGCGCTCCGCCGCCCGCTCCAGGGCCGCCGCGATAGGACTCTGCGGACTCATTCGATAGAGCGTCATCTTGATGGCCAACACTTTAGGATCTTCAGCGGCCTCGCGCACAAAGCGCACCACCGAATCATCAAAGCTTTGATAAGGGTGCTGCAACAGAATATCGTGTCGGGAGATGGACTCAAAAATATTCTGACCCGGCTCCAATTGCGGCACCGGTACCGGCGGTAAGGGTGGGTCTTTGAGGTTGGGAAGCTCAAGCTGGATGTATAGCTCCATAAGGTCCGAGAAGGAGGTGAAGCCTAGGGTGGGATATAAATCTTCAGGCGCGAGCTCGAGTTCTTCGATCAGGAGATTGAGCAAAGATTGCGAGAGCCCGACCTCGTACTGTAGGCGCACAGCGGCACCTCGGCGTCTGCTACGTAAGCTTTCCTCTACCGATTTCATCAGGTCTTCTTCTGGGTCTTCCTCCACCGGAAGGTCCGAATCCCGCGTGACCCGTACCGCGTGACAGTTCTTCACCTCGTACCCTGAAAACAATCGTTCCAATTGCATCCGGACTACGTCTTCCAACGTGATGAACGTGTAGGTTCCAGGACTCGAAGGCAGTTTTAGAAAACGCGTGGCGACGGAAGCAGGAACGTGGATGATGCTCAGCTCCGACAGGGGCAGCATGGATTCTTCTTCCAATGCCTCTTGGGCCTCCAACTCAGCCACCAGCACCATCGCGCGGTTGGCCAGACGCGGAAAGGGATGGCCAGTATCCACGGCGAGCGGTGTGATGAGCGGCATGAGGCTTCGCTCGAAATATTCGGAAATGAAAGTACGTTGCTCGGCACTGAGATCGCTCGGTGGAAGGATGGTGATGCCTTCAGCCTTGAGTTGGGGTTCGATGGTGTGATGAAAAAGCGCGTGCTGGCGCACTGAACCTTCATGCAAGCGCTGGCTGATGCGGTCCATCAGTTGCCGTGGGCTAAGGCCGTCGGCGCCAGGCTGCGTAAGCCCTGCGTCAATCTGCCGCCAGATACCCGCGACGCGCACCATGAAAAATTCATCCCAGTTGTTGGACACGATGGAAAGGAATTTCACACGCTCCAGCAAAGGCACCGAATCATCCTCGGCTTCCTCCATGACTCGCTCGTTGAAATTAAGCCAAGCCAACTCACGGTTGATGAGGTCTTCGGGGTGGGGAAGGACGCGACTCATGGGCATGGATTTATCTCATCATCATCGGCCTTGGTGGTGTGAATTGGATGTGAACAGGTACGAGGTGGCGAGGTATGAGGGGCGAGGCAATTCTGGTGGCGCCTTCGGCGCACTGGATATTGAGTGCGGCTTTCGGCCGCCACCGAATGGACCCTCGTACCTCAATCCTCACCTCCTCACCCTTGTTTCCCCTTGAAAAATCAGCAAATTAAGGCACACTAATCCCTTCGCCTTCCGTTGTGGAAGGACGAATACGGCCCGCCCGGGCCATTCCCAACGAGAGGGCCGACCTGAGTCGGCCAGGTAGGAGGAAACATGAGCGAAGAAACGATCCAAGTATCCATCCGCACGGATTTCAGCAAGGCCGCGAATCGCAGCTTGCGCAAATCTGGTTTCATGCCCGCTGTGGTCTACGGATTGAACGAAACCCCTGCCAACATCGCCATCAGCCCCAAGGTGGTGGCGCGCATCATCGCGTCTGAGGCGGGTCGCAACTCCCTGATTTTCATGCAGCGCGAAGGCACGGACATCAAGCGCCACGTCATTATCCAGGACGTGCAGCGCCATCCCGTGACGGGTCGTTTGGTACATGTGGATTTCCTCCGCGTGGATCCCACCCACAAGGTTCGCGTCAAGGTTCCCGTGCGCCTGGTCGGCATCCCGGTGGGCGTCAAGAGCCAGGGCGGATCGCTGGACTTCATCCACCGTTTCCTGGAAATCGAATGTTTGCCGAGCCTTATCCCGGGTCACATTGATGTGAACGTTGAGGCCTTGAGTGTCGGTGATTCCATCCGCTTCGACA
>JAYVXV010000212.1:0-4910 GCA_043784905.1 Holophagaceae bacterium
CAGGCGTCGTTGTTGATTCCGCCAATTGCGAAGCACCTCACGACAACGATGCCTGATGCCTGATGCCCCTTTCTTGCCTTTGGAAACTCTGGATTCACGCGGTACAATCAATGGTTTACGCGATCGGACGATTCCATGCTCGACGACATCCTGAAGAAAATCATCGGCTCGAAAAATGACCGCGACCTCAAGCGGCTTTGGGCAAGGGTGGAGGATATCAATGTCCTGGAACCCGGAATCCAAGCCCTTTCCGATGAGGATTTGAGGGCTAAGACCCCCTACCTTAAAGAAAAGCTGGCGGTGGGCGCTTCTCTGGATGACATCTTGCCGGAGGCCTTCGCGGTTTGCCGAGAGGCGTCGCGTCGCGTGCTGAAGATGCGGCATTTCGACGTGCAGCTCATCGGCGGCATGGTGCTCCACGAGGGCAAAGTCGCGGAGATGAGGACTGGTGAAGGTAAGACGCTCACCGCCACGCTGCCGCTCTACCTGAACGCGCTGACCGGCAAGGGCGTCAAGCTGGTGACCGTGAATGACTACCTGGCGCGACGCGACGCCGAATGGATGGGCCGACTTTACAACTGGCTGGGCCTTAGCGTGGGCATTATCCAGCACGGGCTCACAGACGAGCAGCGCAAAGCGGCTTATCACTCTGACATCACCTACGCCACCAACAACGAGTTGGGTTTCGACTACCTGCGCGACAACATGAAATGGGATCTCGATGACTTCTGTCAGCGTGGATTCAATTTCGCCATTGTGGACGAAGTGGACTCTATCCTTATTGATGAAGCGAGGACGCCGCTCATCATTGCGGGCTCCAGCGAAGAGGACACCAGCAAGTATTTCCTCATTGACGCCATCGTGCCGAAGCTCAAGATCGAGGTGGATTACAAAGTTGACGAAAAAGACCGGCAGGTGATGCTCACGGATGATGGCATTCGTCATGCAGAAACGCTTTTGGGTGTGCCGAATCTTTACGATCCCGGCGCCATTGAGACCTTGCACGGTCTCAGCCAGGCTCTGCTTGCGCATAACCTATACAAGCTGGACGTGGACTACATGGTGCGTCCGAAAGAGGACGGCAAAGGTCTGGAAGTGGTCATTGTGGACGAGTTCACGGGTCGCATGATGCCGGGCCGTCGCTGGTCGAATGGTCTGCATCAGGCCATCGAAGCCAAGGAAGGCGTGGAGGTCAACGCCGAGAACCAGACCTTCGCCACGGTCACCTTTCAGAACTTTTTCCGGATGTACGACAAACTCGCCGGCATGACCGGAACCGCCGAGACCGAAGCGACAGAACTGCATCAGACCTACAAATTGGACGTGGTCGTGGTGCCTACCAACAAGCCCATGATCCGCAAGGACTATCAGGACGTGATCTACGCCTCTGCTAAGGGCAAAGCCTCGGCCATTGTCGAAGAAATCCGCCAGCTCCACACCAAAGGCCAGCCGGTGCTCGTGGGTACAGCGAGCATTGAGAGCAGCGAGACGGTGGCTGAACACCTGAAGGTCGCAAAAATTCCACACGTCGTACTGAATGCCAAGCACCACGAAAAGGAAGCCGATATTATCGCGCAGGCGGGTCGCAAAGGCTCCATCACCATCGCCACCAACATGGCCGGCCGAGGCACCGACATTTTGCTAGGCGGCAATCCCGAAGGCCTGGCGAAGCTCGAAGCCGCCAAACGCGGCGTCGAACTTTACGACTTGGATGGCATGGAGACGCCCGAATTCAGTGCTCTGATCGGGGAAATGGCCAAGCAGACTGAAGCGGAAAAGCAAGAGGTCATCTCTTTGGGTGGGCTGCACATTTTGGGCACCGAGCGCCACGAGAGCCGTCGCATTGACAACCAGCTACGCGGGCGCGCAGGGCGCCAGGGCGATCCTGGTTCCAGTCGGTTCTTCCTATCCTTGGAAGACGATCTCATGCGGATTTTCGGCGGCGACAAAATGAAAGGTCTCATGGAAACGCTGGGCGCCAGCGACGACGAGCCCATCGAAGCGGGCATGGTCTCTCGTGCCATCGAGAAAAGCCAAAAGCGGGTGGAGACCCAGAATTTTGAGATCCGAAAGCACCTGCTCGAATACGACGATGTGATGAATAAACAGCGCATCTTTTTCTACAATCTGCGCACTGAAAACCTCAAGGGCGCCACCAAGGAATACGTGCTGCGTATTTCCGAGGAGATCGCCGAAGGTCTTTGCAACGACTATCTACAAGACAAAGGCGAACGGGATGTGGCGGGATTCAAGGAGCGCGTGGAGCAGCTCTTCGCCATGACGGGCGAGGACATTGAAAACATCGCCCAGCTGCCCATGACCCAAGCCACGGAAGCGCTCGGTGCGCTGGTCCAAAAGATTTATCTCGAAAAGGACGAGCGCCTGGGCGGCGATGGAATGCGGTCCTACGAACGCTGGTCCATCTTGCAGATCATCGATTCCGCATGGAAGCGCCACCTGCTTGTGATGGATCATTTGAAAGAAGCCATCAGCTTCCGCGGGTATGGCCAGCGGGATCCCTTGGTGGAGTACAAAAAAGAGAGCTACGAGTATTTCGAGCAGATGCGATTCGGCTTCGAGGACGAAATTGTCTCCTACTTGTACCGCGTAGAGCCGCAGCCTGCCTACGTTCCCGATGAGGATTTCTTTCGTGAGCCCAACGTCATTGAGATGGGCCCCGATGAGCAGGGAACGCTCGTCAACGTCTCCAATGGTGAAGGCGTTCAGCGCGTCTTACGATTTAATGTTGGCGGTGTCGAGGATGACGATTGATTGACTGGATAGGGCCACAAGGGTCGGGTTTATGAAACTCATCTTTCCTGACCGCCACCTGCAGCCCTCTAGGCGATTGCTTTTGGGCGTTGCGTTGGTGGCGGCGTTCGCCACCTTCGCGGCCTGGCCCGCCTTGCATTTGCGAGCCTTGTGGGTGTGGGCGGCTTTTGTGCCGTTGTTTTTTTTGACCCTGCGCTATGAGACGGGGTCCTGGGTGCGAATCAGCGCCCTTCGAGGCCTGAGCTACTGCCTAAAAACACCCCTAGGCACGCACCTCGGTTCCATCGAATTGAGCACGTCCAACATCGCGGAACTTCGGCTGGAATCCAGCCTCGGTTCTCGCCTTCTCGGTCTTTGGACCCTTCAAATCATTACGCGAGATGGAACGCCCCATCCCACATTCAGGTTCTTTGCAGGCATGGAACGATTGGCCGAAGAACTACACGGATACCTGGAGCAGGGATGAGGTTTGAGGTTCAATTTGGACCGCGCCAGAGGCGCGAACCTTTTTCCTCACCACCTCCTACCTCAAACCTCGTACCTGAATGACCTCACCACCTCCTACCTCAAACCTCGTACCTGATTTACCTCACCACCTCATGGCTCGAACCTCATAACCTGGATCCATGGAACTCCTCATCGTCACGGGCCTATCGGGCGCTGGTCGCCGGGCGGTGCTGGGGGCACTGGAAGACGCGGGCTGCACAGCGTTAGACAACATTCCGGCGCCGCTTATCGAGTCATTGCTCGATATCGAGGCCCGTGTGAATCCGTCGCTGGGGCGCCTGGCGGTGGGCATGGACAGCCGCCATTTGGACTTTCCGAAAGAAGTCGGCGAGCTCATCACTCGGCTGCGGGGAAGAGGCCTGCAGTTGCGGCTTATCTTCCTGGAGGCATCGAACGATGTGTTGCTCCGACGCTTTTCCGAAACTCGACGCCCTCATCCACTGGCAGGCGATGACAGCGTTGCGGTGGGTATCGCAATGGAAAGGAAGCTCCTGGAGCCCGTGCGGGAACTCGCGACGTCGGTACTCGATACCAGCGGGCTGAACCTCAGCCAGTTGAGGGGAAAGCTCCAGGAATTACTTCCGGATCTTCCTGCTCATGGAACCACGCTCCACTTGCTGAGTTTTGGCTACAAGCACGGGTTGCCGCTAGAGGCTGACATGATGCTGGATGCGCGGTTCCTGCTGAATCCCTATTACTGTGCGGACCTGCGCCCCCTCACAGGTCGAGACACGGCGGTTCGAGACTACCTTTTAGGTTGTGATTCCTTCGTGGGTTTTTTGGCGCGTGCGGAGCAATGGATTCGCTGGTGTTGGCCCCAGATCGAGGCGGAGGGCCGCGCCTATTTCACCCTGGCCATCGGCTGTACCGGTGGCCAGCACCGCAGTGTGGCACTGGCCGAATTGTTATCGGAGCGCATGAACGATCTCACGCCAAAGATAGTTGTTCATCATCGAGAATTGCGCGAAGCGAAGTAGTTAGCGCGCAAAATTAAGAGCGACTACGCGGAGGGTAGCGGAGAAGGGCGGAGGGAAGCGGAGGAAAGGCTCGTTTCGCACCATGCAGCCCGGTGATTTCTAATATTGGCGGCAGATCTGCACCTTACAAATTGAGGTAGAGGAACATCAGAAAGCCTTTGTCTTTCTCCGCTTCCCTCAGCTCCTCCGCTACCCTCCGCGTGGTTATTTTTATCTTTTTACTTCGCAGCCGCTACCGGCGCTTCCACAAACACAGTCGGGATGCCGCCATACTCGCTCACCATGCCGTTGACAGTGACCGTTGTGCCCATCTTTTCGGCGTATTCCTTGGCGAAACCCAGCTGGCCGTCGCGGCGCGGATGGTGTTGCTCGGCGATGAGCATGAAGACCTTGTTTTCTTTGGTGACGATGCCGACCGGTGCGCCATTGGTGACACATTTAGCGCCACAGGTTTTGTGTCCGTCGCCACGCTTGCCGAGTTGGATGTAGCAGGAGAGATCAATGACCTCGCCCGTGATGGTGATGGATTTGCCCTTTTTCAGCACGGCCTTGTTGGCATCGGTGGCTGCGGCCTCGATGGTGGTGGCGGACCAGACGGGCTTGGGGACATCCGGGGTCTGCGGAAGCACGGAGAGGGCGAGAGCTGCGAAAAGT
>JAYVXV010000213.1:0-4906 GCA_043784905.1 Holophagaceae bacterium
GAGAACAGGAATCGCAACGACATACCGCACGGCAGGCCCCAGAAGGAAGAATGAATTGGCAAGAGCAGGATGAATCCAGACTACGGAATACGATCCCAAATGCGCAAGCCTAAGGGCCATACGGCGGCTTATTTACTTTGGGTCAATGAAGGCCGGTCGAAAAGGATTTGATGCGGTTAAGCAGGGCTTCCAAGCTAAGTCCCTCCTCATCCAACAGACGTTTGGGATCACCGTGGTGAACAATGTGGTCGGGCACCGCGCAGCGCAGAACGGGACGGGTGATGTTTGCGTCCGCCAAGGATTCCAGCACGGCCGCAGAAAATCCTCCGGGTCCACAACCCTCCTCAAGGGTCACAACGCCCTTGGTTTTCTTGGCCCAGGCGGAGAGCAGCTCGGAATCCAGCGGCTTGATGAAACGGGCGTTCACGACGGCGCAGGAGAGGCCTTCCTTCTCCAGCAACTCAGCAAGGCTCATGGCCGAGGCAACCATGGCGCCTACGGCAAAAAGCAATAGGTCCGAGCCCTCGCGCAAGAGCTCACCTTTGCCGATGGGCAAGGCGGTGATGGTTTCATCCATCTTGACGCCCAGACCGTTTCCTCTGGGGTAACGCAGGGCGGCGGGATGGTCGCTATACACGGCGGTCATGAGCATCCGCCGCAATTCGTTCTCGTCTTTAGGTGCCATCAGGATGATGTTCGGGATGCAGCGCAAGTAGGCCATGTCATAGAGACCGTGGTGGGTGGGGCCATCAGCGCCCACGATGCCCGCACGGTCCAGGGCAAAGGTCACCGGCAGGTTCTGGATGCATACGTCATGGACGACCTGATCAAACCCGCGCTGTAGGAAGGTCGAATAGATAGCACAGACTGGCCTCATGCCCTGGGCCGCGAGACCGGCAGCGAAGGTGACCGCGTGCTGTTCTGCGATGCCCACATCAAACATTCGGGTAGGGAAACTCTTGGCGAAAATGTCCAGACCCGTGCCCGTATCCATGGCCGCAGTGATGCCGACGATCTTGTCGTCGGTCTTGGCCAGTTCCGCCAGGGCCTTCCCGAACACGCTCGTATAGCTGGGAGGTGTCGGCTTGGTGGGATCCACGGCGGCTTTTTTCATCTCCCCGGCTTCGGCATCGAAGGCCGTGACGCCGTGCCATTTCATGGGATCGTTGACCGCTGGATCGTAGCCGTAGCCTTTTTTAGTCTGGACGTGCAGCAACACGGGGCCGTCGGCCATTTTTTCCTTGGCTTCGGCCAGGGCCCGAGAGGTCGCATTTACGTCGTGGCCGTTCACGGGGCCCATGTAGCGGAACCCCAGGTCCTCGAACAACAGACCCGGCACCATCATTCGCTTGAAGCTTTCTTCGCTCCATTTTGCGGCCTTGGCTACGCCCTTGCTGACGGTCGGAAGGGGAATCGCTTTGATGGCGTGCTCGATGCGATCCCGCCAGCGGTTGTAGTACTGACCCGACATGATCTGATTCAGGTAACCCTGCAAGCTGCCGACATTGGGGCTGATGCTCATGTCGTTGTCGTTGAGGATCACGAGGAAATTTTTCGCCTGTAAGTACCCCGCCTGGTTGAGGCCCTCGAACGCCATGCCAGCGGTCATGGAGCCATCTCCGATGACGGCGATGCAGGAATGATTCTGCCCTTGCAGATCGCGCGCCTTGGCCATGCCGAGCACCGCAGAAATACTGGTACTGGCGTGGCCTGCGCCGAAATGGTCGTAGGGGCTTTCATCGCGTTTCAGGAAACCTGCCAGGCCGTTGTGTTGGCGTAAGGTGGGAAAGCGGTCCTTGCGACCCGTCAGAATTTTGTGGGGATAGGCTTGGTGGCCCACGTCCCAGACAATGCGGTCGTGCAGAAAATCAAAGTGATGAAAGAGGGCCACGGTGAGTTCCACCGTTCCCAAGTTCGAGCTGAAATGACCGCCGGTGCTGCTGATGGAATCAATGAGGAACTGCCGAACTTCCGTGGAGAGTTGTTCCAGTTGTGCATCTGAAAAATGTCGAATCTGTTGCGGCGCTGCGATGGAATCCAGCAAGGGATAACGGCTCTCGCCGTGAACATCGCCCATCACGCGATCCTGGCCGCCAAGTAACGCGCCCACGCTTCCAGCGACGCGGGTTTCGGGAGGGATTGAAGGTGCCATAACGCTGTCTCCGTGGCCTCGGCAAGAGCTTGTCGAGCGCCATCCAACCCGAGCAAGGCGGGGTAGGTGATCTTACCCTTTCCGGCGTCTTTTCCGGCCCGTTTACCCAAGGTCACATCATCGGAGGTGGCGTCCAGAATGTCGTCCTGGATCTGAAAAGCCAATCCCAGAGCGGCTCCAGCCTCTCGTAAAGCTACCCTTTGAGAGGGTGTCGCCCCGGCGAGCACCGCGCCGATTTCCATCGAAGCTTGGAGCAGAGCACCGGTCTTGAGTCGGTGGATGGTCTTCAGGTGATCCATGCCGTAAGCGACGAGCGATTCGCCTTCGAGGTCTAAGGCTTGGCCTCCCACCATGCCCTTCCAGCCGCTGGCTTCGGCCAGCAGGCGAATGGCCTCCACCCGGCGCTCGGCCGGCACACTTGCATCCGACGCCAACACGGCAAAGGCTTCGGCCTGCAATGCATCCCCTGCAAGTATTGCCGGAGCCTCTCCAAAAGCCACATGACAGGTGGGCTTTCCGCGACGCAGGTCGTCATCATCCATGGCTGGAAGATCGTCGTGGATGAGTGAATAAGTGTGAATGAATTCGAGGGCTAGGGCGCCGCTTAGAGCCGCTTTAACTGGGGCCCCCAGGGATTCTGCAGCCAGCAGGCAAAGGATCGGACGGACTCTTTTACCGCCTGCTTCAAGGCTGTATCGGATGGCTTTGGCGAGACCCGTGGCATCGCCCTCGATAAACCGCTCTGTGAGCGGACCGTTAAGCAATGAAAGCAGCCGACCCAGGTCTTGCTGAACCTGGAGCCCCGGATCCATTCCGGTCACGAGATGGCCTCACCATCCCCTGGTTCAGGCAAGGACTCCGGCAAAGGCTCGGCGCGGTATTCGCCGCCCAGGCCCCGCTTCAGGACTTCTACTTTGCGTTGGGCCTCGGCAAGCTGCTCCTGCAAGGCCTTGCTAAGGCCGACGCCCTCCTCAAATTTCGCCAAAGCATCTTCCAGGCTGAGGCCCCCGGACTCCAGTTGTTGCACGAGGGATTCGAGCCGATCCAGGCCATCGTCGAAGGAAGGAGTGGGTGCGCGCATGGCTTCATCATAAAAGCAAAGAGGCCGCGTAGGCGGCCCCTTTCGGTGGACTTCGGGTTCCTATTTTCGAAAGCTCTTTGCCAATTTGGCGCCTTGGTCTTCCATTTTGTACCCGGTGGGTAAGGCGAACACGGATTCAGGGATGGGGCCTTCCTTCACCTCGGTGGCCTCGGTGGAGACTTCGCCCACCATCGGCATCACCGAGCGGGTCTTGAGAGCCATGCCTTGGACCTTTGCCAGCTCCTCACCAAATTTCTTCATGCTCATGGCTGCGGGTCCCATGGCGCCGACGAGATTTTTCAATCGCAGGAAACGGGTATAGCTCGCGGCGGGCATCGGTGGTCGAAGACTGGCGTCATTACTGGTTTCCATGACGGTTTTCCCCATGGTGATCTTCCACTTGCGGCAGGTGCGCCCCGCGACGACTTCCTTGCCCTCGTCCTCAACCACAACCTCGCCGCCTCCGCCTCCTGGCATCATCGCCAGCACCTGCGGTGGCAGGTTTTTGAATTGCTCGCTCATGCCTTCCATGGCCGTTTCGAGATCGTCCCAACTGAGTTTCTGGATGACCTTTTTTTCGTGGTCAATGGTGTAGTTCACGCCGTTGACGTAATCCACTAGGGTGTCGCGTTTGGATCCGGGATTGTTGATGCGCATGGACTTGGTGGACCAGTAATGAGTCTGAATCCCATCGTTGTATTTGCCCTTGCCAGTCATGGTGATGGTCAGATCACCTGCCATGAGGAACGCGGCGGAAAGAAAGAGCGGAGCAATGGCCCTTAGGGTGAATTTCATAGGGACTCCTTCATAGGGTTTGGAGAAGGGTACGCTCCGAGGGCTTCGGTTGTCATCCCCTGGTGCGTTAACGTCTAAGGATCAATGAATTGGAGTGCCCATGACGCGCGTGTTAGTGGTGGACGATAGCCGTGAAACCTGCGACCTGCTCGATGAGCTGCTAGGGGGCATGGGCCTTGAGGTGGTCAAGGCGACGAAGCCCGAAGATGCCCTGAACAAACTCAATGGTGGCGGGTTTTCGCTCATGCTTTCCGACATCAATCTGGAAGCCAGGCTGGATGGTCTGGATCTGTTGCGCGCCGCGAAACCTCTGGGCGTCGAGGTGATTCTTCTCTCAGGCTTCGGCACCATCGAAAAAGCCATCGAAGCCGTTAAGGAAGGCGCTTTCGATTTCCTTTCGAAGCCGTGGGATAACGAGGAACTAAAAGCCCTCGTGAAGCGCGCCTTGGTGCGGAAGGAGGCCAAAGCGCCCGCCGACAAGACACCGAAGGGCCCCCAGAGCGTCATGATTGGCTCGTCGGCGAAAATGATGGAGGTCTATAAAACCATCGCCAGTTTGCAGACCTCGCGGGCGACGGTACTTATTACCGGTGAGAGCGGCACCGGCAAAGAGCTGGTGGCTCGAACGGTGCATTTGAGCAGTGACCGCAAGGACCGACCCTTCGTTGCGGTGAACTGCGGCGCACTCACCGAAACCCTGCTGGAGTCCGAGCTTTTTGGGCATGTGCGCGGAGCCTTTACCGGCGCCGCTGGAGACAAAAAGGGCCTATTTGAAGAAGCGAGCGGCGGCACCATTTTCCTGGATGAAATTGGTGAGACTTCACCCAGTTTCCAGGTGCGCCTTTTGCGGGTACTTCAAGAGCAAGAAGTCCGCAAAG
>JAYVXV010000214.1:0-4891 GCA_043784905.1 Holophagaceae bacterium
GGTCGCGCCTTTCAGCTCACGGACGACTTGCTGGATTACACCGCCACCAGTGAACAATTGGGCAAGCCCGCCTTCAGTGATCTGCGCGAAGGCAAGCTCACCCTGCCCATGCTCACGCTACTTGAAAAGGCGCCTGAGGCCACGCGCCCCATCATCGAACGCATCTGGCAAAACGGCGAAGCCGAGCCCGTGAGCGCCGAAGATGAAGCCACCTTGCGTGATCTGTTGGCCACCCACGACGCCCTCGCAGAAGCCCGCGAGCTGGCCCACAAAGCCTCCGCCAGCGCCTCCCGCGCCATCCAAAGTTTAGATGGGGATGCCGCCACTAAGACCCTGCTGCTGGAGATTCCAGAGGCGCTGCTATCACGTACAAAATAGAGTTAGGTCGCATTCTGAGGTCTACGATGTCCTTCCCAAAACAATACGAAATTCGCCTTCCTCTTCTCGCTGCAGTTAAAAAACTAGGAGGAGCTGCCGCACCGAAGGATCTTTATCCCATCGTTGCTCAAAGCTTCCCAAACTTGACGGAAGAAGACCTAAATCAAACGCTCGAATCCTCTCCTTCTACCAAGAAATGGGCAAATTTAGTTGCGTGGGTTCGCCAATCACTTGTCGAGGAGGGGATGATTGATGGCTCGAAACGCGGTGTATGGGCTATCACCAAAAAGGGTGAAGATGAACTAATCTTTCCTAATGTGGCATCTTCACCGGTTCATGGTAAAACTGAAGCCGCTGCAAGCCTTCGCGATTTAACCAATTCAAACCGAGATGAAATTGTTACAAGAATCAAAGATGTACTAAATAATATGTCGGGGCACGAATTCGAACATTTTTGTTCTACATTTCTCGAAAAGATAGGCTATTCGGATCTCGTAGTCACGAAAAAATCTGGCGATGGCGGTCTCGATGGATATGGAAACTTCAAAATGGGGATCGTTCATCTTAAATCTGCTTTTCAAGCAAAAAGATGGAAATCCAATCCAGTCGGCAGCCAGGAAATCGACCAATTCCGTGGTGCTATTCAGGGCACCTTCGAACATGGCATAGTTCTTACGACCAGCAAATTTTCAAAACCCGCCAAAGATATTTCAGTTAAGCATGGGGCCGTTTCGATTCATTTGATTGACGGCGATGAAATTGCAAACACTCTGATCAGGTATGGCCTTGGGATTAAAAAGGAACCCGTATACACATATGAAATTGATGAAGAGTTTTTTCTGCATGTTAAGAACCTCAACCTTGCAACCTAACCCGGCGTTCAACTCGGACCCAGCCGCTACAATCTGCCAATCTCCCATGAACATTTCAGGTTTCTTGTCCCTTTTCATGGTTCGGTCCGCAGCTGGGACGGTTAACTTTCATCGTTAGGCATCCACCATGGATCAAGATCCCATCGAAGAAATCGGAATTGATGGCCAAGGTCGGTTGTAGGTCGTGCCAGTGTTCAAGGTCTTCCCATTCATCTATCGCGAAGCCATGGAAGTCCAGTGGGATGCACCGGGTGGGTTCCTTTTTTCGCCGACCATCGCCGCGTTCGGAACTCTGGCCCTCTGATACCAAGCCGCGTTCAAAAAAACAAAATGAACCACAGATGAACACAGATTCACACAGATGGAATATGGACGGCTTCGGCCCGAAATCGCTTCGCGAGGCGCTATGCACCTGCGGGCCAAAGGTCCGCAAATTCAGACGGTCTGGAGTGGGTCACACTAAGGTGAGAGTCCATCGCCAGACCGCCTGAATTTCATCCGCGAAGCTGGCACATGACAGGTCACTTGGCGTCTTGGCGGTTCTATTCTTTTGAACGCGACTTGGCATGAAAGGTGGTTTCTGCAAATTTTGGACGCAGCCAAGGAACAGGCATGCGACCTCCAAATCACTGATGGCACCAGGTGGACCCACATCGAGCCAGCTCTGAAAATCAAAATCCTCACCCTTGCTGAATCGCGGAGCCCACACCTCCAAAGCCCGCGCCCTCATCCCTCACCACCTCATCCCTCACACCTCAAATATCCGTCAGTCCGGCTCTTGGGTCGAAATTGATGCCGGCTCGTTTTAGGGTTTGGATAAAGCTCTCCTTGTCGGGGCATTTCATGTAGGCGTCCATGGCGGTGATTTGCTTGGCCTGGATCATGTCCATAAGCACATCGTTCATGAGCCGCTGACCATAGGACCTACCTACCTGCATGGCGCTGGGGATCTGGAAAATCTTGCCTTCCCGCATGAGATTTGAAATGGCTGGCGTGATGAAGAGGCTTTCTAAAGCCGCGACTCTTCCCCCGCCGATTTTCTTCAAGAGAATCTGCGAGATCACCGCTTTCAGCGAGTCCGCCATCATCACGCGGATCTGCTGCTGCCGATCCGCTGGGAATTGATCCACGATGCGATCAATGGTGCCGACGGCACTTGAGGTGTGCAGCGTTCCGAACACCAGATGCCCCGTTACGGCGGTTTCTAGCGCAATCGCGATGGTCTCGAGATCTCGCATCTCACCTACCAGAATGATGTCGGGATCCTCACGCAGGGCGGCCCTCAGACCGCTCTTAAAACTTTCGGTGTGGGTGTGGACCTCACGCTGATTGATGAGACATTTTTTTCTGGGGTGTACGAATTCGATGGGATCTTCGATGGTGAGAATGTGGTCCATGCGCTGGCGGTTAGCGAGATCAATGATGGCTGCCAGGGTGGTGGATTTTCCGCTGCCGGTGGGGCCGGTCACCAGCACCAAACCTTTGGCCAGTAAGGCCAGTTGGCGGATGGGTTCAGGCAGGCCGAGCCGGTCCGGATCCGGAATTTCATTGGGGATGACGCGGGCCACAAAGGCTGGTCCCACGCGGTCCTGAAAGTAATTCACCCGCAGACGACAGCCGCCCTGTTTGAATTCGTACGCGAAATCCGCATCATTGGTTGCTTTGAACTTTCCCCAAGCATCAGGCGTGGCCAGGGATTCCATGATTTCCAATAGTTGGGCTTCGCCGAGCAGGCCAACCTCTGCGTAGTCTTCCAGTTCGCCGTCCACACGGAAGATGGGAACTTCGTAGCTGCTGCAATGGATATCCGAGCCCTTGCGTTGCAACAAGGTGGTGAAAAGTTGTAAGGCCAGCGGGTGCATTTCCTTGGGGCCCGATGGGGTGAAAGATGGCTCGGATACCGCCACCGCAGCAGGTGTATCAGACCCAAGGTGGGCCACGGTCGCGGCCGAGGCGAGGGGTGGCGCTTGGACCGGCGGCCTCGGGGGTTCTGGAGTTCGGATTGCAGCGTGATGGGTATCCATTTCGATGAGTTCGGCCTCGGGTTCGGCGAAAACCACGCCCGACAGGGTATCCAAAGGCTCCGCCCGGAACCGGTTGCCGATGGCGGTGCGTTCGATGGCGACCCGAAAGTTGGTTCCGTCAACTTTGTGCTCGAAAACCACTTGGCCAGATTGGGCCCAGGCATTCATCGCATGAGAGGGGATCACTTCTTGAGTGAGGTGATCGAGCATGGTGGCAGGAAGGGCCTGAGCCAACAGTGGCGCGGAACCTCCGCCGGGGAATTCCACATAGGGCGGCTGGTTGGGCTCGATGCGTAGCGAACGCGCACCCCTCATGACGATCTGCTGAAGTAGCTTGTCTACTTGGGCCATGTAGTGTCCTCAGGGAATGCATCATTCTGCCACGGCCAAGGTCGCGTTAAACTGATCCTTCCGCCCGACCGTCGGATCGTTCCCCGTTGTGATCCCGCAGACCCCCTTTGGAGTCCTGAATGAACATTCATGAATACCAAGCAAAAGAACTGCTCCGGCAGTACAAAGTGGCCACGCCCGAGGGCCGGGTGGCGCAGGACGCTGAAGATGCCAGGCAGATCACCAAAGAGTTTGGCGGCCAAAGTGTCGTGAAGGCCCAGATTCACGCCGGTGGCCGAGGCAAGGGCGGCGGAGTGAAATTCGCCACGGACCCGGACAAGGCCGCAGAGCTATTTAAACAAATTTCTGGCATGAACCTGGTGACCAAGCAGACCGGCGCCGAGGGCCGCAAGGTGCATACGGTCTTTATCAGCGACCCCGTGGACATTGAGCGGGAGTTGTATTTGGCTTTCTTGGTGGACCGCGCCACCAGCCGAGTGACGATGATGGCATCCACCGAAGGCGGCATGGATATCGAAGAAGTCGCCGAGAAAACGCCGGAGAAAATCGTCCATGTCGCCATTGATCCGGCGCTGGGGCTTTCCGGTTTCCAGGCCCGTGAAGTGGCGTTTGCGCTGGGTTTGAACGGTGATACGTTCAAGAAATGCGTAGTCCTCCTCCAAAATCTCTACCGGCTTTTCGTCGAAAAAGATTGTTCCATGGTCGAGATCAATCCCATGGTCATCACCAAGACCGGCGACGTCATTGCCCTCGATGCCAAGATCGGGTTTGACGACAACGCGCTGTTCCGCCACCCCGACGTGCTGGCCTTTCGGGATCTGAACGAGGAGGCCCCCGAAGAAATCGAGGCTTCAAAATTCAACCTCAACTTCATCAAGCTGGATGGCACCATCGGCTGCATGGTGAATGGTGCGGGCTTGGCTATGGGCACCATGGACATCATCAAATACCACGGCGGCTCTCCGGCCAATTTCTTGGACGTGGGCGGTGGCGCGACAGAAGACGCCGTGAAGAATGCCTTCCGGATCATCCTTCAGGACAAGTCCGTGAAGGGCGTGATGGTCAATATCTTCGGCGGCATCATGCGCTGCGACATTGTGGCCGGTGGCATTGTGAAAGCCGCGAAAGAGATCGGCATCTCGGTTCCCGTGGTGGTGCGACTGGAAGGCACCAATGTTGAAGAAGGTAAGAAAATTCTCGCCGAGAGCGGACTAAATCTCATCGTGGCCGAAGGCCTGAAGGATGCCGCAGAGAAAATCGTCGCGG
>JAYVXV010000215.1:0-15115 GCA_043784905.1 Holophagaceae bacterium
TCACACCCGTTCCCATCCCGAACACGGCCGTTAAGACCCGGAGGGCCGATGATACTGCGCTTCTAAGCGTGGGAAAGTAGGTCGCTGCGACGTTAAAAATTGAACCCCTGCCTATGCGGGGGTTTTTTATTTTTATTCATAATCCGGTTTGAAATAATATTGGGTCATCGAGGCGGTAGACCAACATAAGCAGTCGGAGCAAAATAACCAGAACCGAACCGGATATTTTGTTGTGACGCCTGAGATTTTTTCGAGCCTGCTACAGAACGCGCTAATCTAGGTCTTTAATCATTCCGAGGAGCCCATGCCCATCTCAATACGCCTGCCCGACGACTCTCTCCGCGAATTGCCGGATGGAGCCACGGGGACGACCCTCGCGGAAAGCATAGGGCCTCGGCTGGCAGAGGCGGCCTTGGGCATTCGGGTGAATGGCGGCAAGGTTGTGGATCTTATGACCCCGCTGAAGGATGGGGAAAAGGTGGCCATCGTTACCAGCAAAGATCCAGATTCACTGGAGTTAATACGCCATTCTGCGGCCCACCTCATGGCTCAGGCGGCAAAGCGTGTCTTCCCGGAAGTTCGTGTGGGAATCGGTCCGGTCATCGAGGATGGATTTTATTACGATTTCTGGATTGATAAACCCTTCACGCCTGAAGATCTACTGGCTATTGAGGCCGAGATGCGTCGAATCACGGAGGAAGCGTTACCGGTGGTGCGCGAAGAAATGATGCGCGATGATGCCGTGGCCCGTTTTGAACAAATGGGTGAACCGCTCAAGGTCGAGATCGTCTCCAGCATTCCTCAGACCGATACCATCTCGGGTTATCGGCAAGGTGAGTTTTATGATCTTTGCCGTGGGCCTCATGTCCCAAATACCAATCGGATCAAAGCCTTCAAACTGCTGAATACCGCCGGAGCCTATTGGCGTGGCGATGAAAAGAATCAGATGCTCTGCCGTGTCTACGCCACGGCGTTTCACACGCAAAAAGATTTGGATGAACACCTCCATCGCTTGGATGAAGCGAAGGCGCGTGACCACCGCAAACTCGGCAAAGAGCTTGGCCTATTCTCCTTCCACCCCGAAGCCCCGGCATCACCCTTTTTCCATCCTAAAGGGGCCGTGGTTTATAACGAGCTGGTCGCCTATATGCGCGAGCTTTACCTTCGCCATGGCTATGACGAAGTCATTACCCCGCAGATCATTGATGTGGCGCTGTGGAAGACATCAGGACACTACGATAATTTCCGCGAGAATATGTATTTCACCTCGGTGGATGAGCGGGAGTTTGCTGTCAAACCGATGAATTGCCCCAGCCATTGCATGATTTTCAGCACCGGAAAACACAGCTATCGCGATCTCCCCATCCGCTATGCGGACTTCGGTCGCCTGCATCGTTACGAGCGTTCTGGCGTCACCCACGGGTTGACCCGCGTGCGTACTTTCTGCCAGGATGACGCCCACATTTACTGCGCGCCGGAGCAGATGAAACAGGAAATGGCGGCCTTCTTCTCGCTCATTCACGAAGTCTACGAGGTCTTCGGATTCACGGGCATTCGCGTGGCGCTCTCCACCCGTCCCGAGCATCGGTTGGGTTCAGACGAAATCTGGGACGCCGCCGAAGCCGCCTTGGCGGATGCGATGAAAGAAGCCGGGCTGGACTTTCATATCAATCCAGGCGAAGGCGCCTTCTATGGACCGAAGATCGAATTTCAGGTGTTGGACGCCCTCAAGCGCCCTTGGCAGCTGGGGACCTTGCAGGTGGACTATTCCATGCCCGCTCGTTTCGGGCTCAAATACACGAAGGCGGATGGCACCGAAGAATCCCCCGTGATGCTACATCGCGCGATGCTCGGTAGCCTCGAACGTTTTATGGGGCTTTTGATTGAGCATTGCGCGGGGGCCTTCCCAACTTGGCTCGCGCCGGTGCAGGTGACGATCCTGCCCATCACAGATCGGGTTGTTGAGTTTGCCGCGAGCATCGAGAAACGATTCCGCGACCTGGGTCTCCGTGTGGCGTTGGACGCACGCAATGAAAAGGTCAACGCCAAGATCCGCGACGCCCAACTTCAGAAAATTCCCTACATGCTGGTCATCGGAGATCGTGAGGCCGAAGCCGGTACGGTGTCCGTGCGTCATCGCCACCACGGCGACCAAGGTGTGCGGTCCGTGGACGATTTCCTCGCCTCCCTTCAGGCGGAAATTCAGGGGCGTACGTTAGGGACCGTGCCAAAATAGCCTGTGCCCTTCTGCCCATTTTGGCACGGTCCTTTATGCCGAGCCGATACACGACGGACCAAGCTATTTTGTCGCTACGGCACAATTCCAGAAAAGATGGTTGGAAAGGGCTTGCGTCCTTGATAAACTTATCGTTCTTTGTGTTTGTCCCCCATGGAGGTTGCTTATCAGGTCCCTTGAAACACGCATCAACGACGGCATCCGCACGCCTGAAGTCCGAGTCATTGACGAAGACGGCACTCAGCTCGGCGTCATGTCGCCGCAACAGGCCATCCGCATTGCCGAAGAGAAGGGCCTGGACTTAGTGGAAGTTTCCCCCACCGCCCAGCCTCCCGTATGCCGGATCATGGACTATGGCAAGTACAAGTTCATGGAGGCCAAGCGTGAACACGCCGCCAGGGCCAAACAGAAAAACATCATCGTCAAAGAGGTGAAATTCCGCCCCCGCACCGATGACCACGATTTTGATTTCAAGGTCAAGCACATCCTCCGATTCCTGGAGGAAGGCGATAAAGTGAAAGTCGTGGTCATGTTCCGAGGCCGCGAAGTGGTCCACCGGGATATTGGGTTTCGAATTTTTGAGGACGTTTTCCAACGCATCGGCGACAAGTGCATCATCGAAAAAGCCGCCGGAATTGATGGGCGCGACATGCACGCCATCGTGTCACCTAAGCTGGTTGAACCGGTCGCCAAGAAAGAAAAAATCAAAGCACCCAAGAGTGTCAATGCAAGTCCCGACGAAAAAGCTGCACCCACAAAACCCGCACCTGCAACACCCGCACCTGCAACACCCGAACCAGCAACAACCGTAATCGCGAACGAGGTCCAAAATGCCTAAGCTCAAGACCCACAAGGGTGCCCAGAAACGTTTCAAGAAGACCGCTAGTGGTCGCTTTAAGCGTGGTTGCTCGCATCAGCGGCACATCCTTACCAGCAAGTCTCCCAAGCGCAAGCGCCAGCTTGATATGGGCAGCATGGTGAGCAAGTCTGACACCAAGCGCGTTGCCGATATGTTGCCTTACGCCTGAATCAGGGATGAGGGGCGAGGGCTGAGGTCCGAGGGTGCTTCCTTGTTCCTCGTATCTCACACCTCAACCCTCGTACCTCATTAACCCGGCGATCCGATGATCGCCCCCGATGTGGCTTTCAAAACTCAGATGAGTTGCCACCAGGAAAGGAACACCCATGACACGCGTCAAACGTGGACCCAAACGAGTTCAACGCCGCAAGCGAATGCTCAAATTCGCCAAGGGTTTTTACGGCGCCAAATCCCGTCTGTACCGCTCCGCCAAGGAAGCCGTCGAAAAGGCTTTGGGCTATGGCTACCGTGACCGCAAGGTCAAGAAGCGCGACTTCCGCAAGCTCTGGATCGTTCGCATCAGTGCGGCTGCCGTGCAGAACGGCATGTCTTATTCCAAGTTCATGGGCGGCCTGAAAAAGGCGAACGTGGATCTGGATCGCAAGATTCTCGCGGACCTCGCCGTCCGCAATCCCGAGGCGTTTACCAAGCTCGTGGCCACGGCCAAGGGCTGATCGAAACTCAACTCGATGAAGACCCGAAAGGCCGCATTAGCGGCCTTTCTTTGTATGAGGCACCCATGGACGCACCGGACCTGATTCAGCTGCCGCAAGAGATCACGGCTGCCGATGAAAGCTTTCCCGCTCTCCTTGCCGCTTGCCTGGACCTGGACGCCCTGAACCGTGTGAAGGGCGCCTACATCGGGCGAGAAGGCAGCTTTGCTGCGCGTCTGATGGAATTACTCAAGGCCGCGCCCAAGGAGCAGAAACGCGACTTGGGCGCCGCCATCAATCAACTCAAAACCCGTTGGGAAGAGGGCCTCAAATCCAGACAGATTTTTCTGGAAGACCTGAAGAAGAACTTGGATGCGACCAGGAATGCCTGGGATCCCACACTGCCTCCCCCACTGCCGCCCACCGGGGCGCTGCACCCTCTAAATCGCCTCATGGATCGGCTGGTGGACGTGTTCCGCCCCTTGGGTTACCACGTCGAAGAAGGCCCCGAGGTCGAAACCGAAGAACACAATTTCGACGGTCTAAATATTCCAGAGGATCATCCCGCCCGCAGTAGCGCCGATACGTTTTACCTGGCGGCGCATCCCGAACTTTTGCTGCGCACGCATACGAGCCCTGTGCAGGTGCGTGTGCTCAAGCGGCTGGCGCCGGGGTTAGAGAAAAAGGGTGGCATCCGATTTCTCGCGCCGGGCCGTGTGTATCGCAAAGACGAAATTGATCCGACTCATTCGCCAATGTTTCATCAGGTCGAAGGGATGTTGGTGGCCAAGGGCATCGGGATGCATCACCTGAAAGGCACCCTGGCCTACGCCATGAAAGCTTTGTTTGGCGCCGCTGCCGATGTGCGATTTCGCCCTTCGTATTTTCCTTTCGTGGAGCCTGGCTGTGAGATGGATGTGCGCTGTCCGCTCTGCGGTGGCACTGGCTGTCGCGTCTGCAAGGGCAGCGGCTGGGTGGAGATTCTTGGGGCCGGTTTGATTCATCCGAACGTGCTCCGCATCGCGGGTATAGATCCCGAAATTTGGAGTGGCTTTGCCTTCGGAATGGGGGTGGAGCGTATGGCCATGATGGTGAGCCAGACCCCGGATTTGCGGCTCTTTTTCGAGAACGATCAGCGATTCCTAAAAGTGATGGGGGGGCTCGACTGATGCTCGCTTCTTTGAAGGCCCTACAACAAGAACTGCCCGCGCTATCTAAACCGACGATGAACGATCTATGCGAGATGATTGCGTCTTTGGGGTTCCCCATTGATGGTGTCGAACCGAGCGCGAGCGGCCCGGTTCTCGATGTGGACATCACCGCCAACCGTGGCGATGTCATGAGCCATCGCGGGTTGGCGAGGGATCTTGCGGCCAAGTTGGGAACGGAGCTTACACCACTCGCGCATCAACTCTTGATCGAAGGCGTGGCCCTGATTCCAGTACGCCTCGAAACCGATGCCTGTTTGATTTACGCCACTGCGGTGCTTAAGCTCGGTGCTTCTCAAGCGACGCCTCAAGATGTGAAAGATTTTTTAGCGAGTCTCGGATCCACCGCGAAAAACCTGGCGGCGGTGGATGCGTCGAATGAACTGCTGCACCGCTACGGCCATCCCACGCACGCCTTCGACGCGGATAAAGTGCGCGGCGGAATCGTCGTGCGGTTTGCGAAGGCCGGAGAAAAAGTAGTCACGTTGGATGGTGTTGAACGTCAGCTCACGGGAAAAGATTTAGTCATCGCCGACGACAGCGGCGCCATCGCCCTGGCCGGTGTCATGGGCGGCGAAAGCACCAAAGTGACGACTGAAACCCGGCGGGTCTTGTTGGAATCGGCCTATTTCGATCCGCGCACCGTGAGGGCCATGGCTCGCCGCCACAGCCTTCATACGGATGCCAGTCATCGCTTTGGCCGTGGGGCGGATGCATCCATGGCTCGTGTCGCACGGGATCTTCTGGCCGGTCGGCTCCAAGCCTGGGCTGGAGCCACCCTGGAAGGCGCCTGGACCGCAGGAATCGAGAAGGCCACGAGTGCGAGGATTTCCCTTACCAAGGAATTGGTGCAGCGCGTGGCGGGGGAACCCTTGCTGCTTTCGGATGCGGCTCAAGCGCTGCGGCGCTTGGGGTGTGTGGTGGAAGAAAACCATCTCTCCCTAACCATCACGCCGCCCTCGTGGCGGCACGATCTCGTCATCTCTGAAGATCTGGCGGAAGAAGTCCTGCGCTTGCGAGGCTACGATCTCATTCCCTCGGCCCTGCCTCCTGTGAAGGCCGATCCCGAACCCCTTTCGCAAGGATTTTTGCAACGCCGCAGCTTGGCGAGACGACTCGCTTCCTTGGGCTTCCACCAGACCGTGACCTATGGCTTCATCAGCCCCGAAGCCGATGCGGAATTCTCCAGTTCCCCTGCCGAAGGTCGCGCCTTGGGCAATCCGCTCGGCCTGGAATTCTCGGTGATGCGTGGATCGTTGCTGCATTCGCTGAGGCTCACCGCCGAACACAACCTGCGCCAAGGTGCGCGGGAAGTGCGGCTCTTCGAGATCGGACCCACCTTCCAATCCTCACCGAGCGGGCCGGTGGAGACTCAAACGCTCTGCCTAATCTGGGCTGGTGAAACCGGCGGCCTGGACCCTATCACCTCCAAAGGGCCCGTCCATCCTGCGGCCCTTCAGGGTGTGCTGGCCTCGCTGGGTGCAACGACGGGGGTTCGGACGCTGGCAGGCGGCCTTCACGCCGCTGAAATTCCCCTCACCGCATTGCCCGCCGAGCCCGAGCGCGTGATCCCAACCTTCCAGGGTTTTAGCCGCTTCCCATCGGCTGAACGAGATCTGTCTCTTGTGGTGCCCTTCGACCTGGGCTTTGGAAGCCTCTCTCAAACCATCGCCGCCGCCTTGAAAGGCGCACCCCTTCAGATGCTCACCTGCGCGGATATCTATCGCGGGAAAGGCCTTCCCGAGGGCCGCCAAGCCTGGTTACTGCGGCTGGTGTTCCAGGGCGACCGCAACCTTACCAGCGAAGAAGTGGACGGATGGGTGCGATCGGCCTTGGACGCGGCCCGTTCGCTGGGCGCCGATCTTCGCGGCTAACTAAACCCGGATTTTGCAGTTGGGCTCAAGGCGAGAAGGCTTCGGGCCTCAGGCTTCAGGCATCGTTGTTGATTTTGGATAAGCCATCTCGCACACATGGATGCGAAGCGACCAATACCAACGAGGCCTGATGTCCGAGGCCTGAAGCGGCCTGGAACAATGGCAACTGCAAAATCTAGGCTAAAGGGCGGCTAGACTGGTTTGAAGGTGCCCTCACATGGATCTGCTCAAACAGCTCGAAGGCAAGCTCCAGGCCTTGGTTCAGCAGCGCAATGAGCTGCGAGACCAAGCCACCGCGTTCAAGACAGAACTTGAGGAGTTGAAGGCCGAAGGCCTCAAAGAGGACGAAGAACTCCACCACCTCCGGGCCCAGGTGGAAAGCCTTCAAAAGGAAAAGGCGGCGTTGGTGGCCGAGCGAGAAGATGTCCGAAATCAGGTGGCGGCGGTCCTCAAGCTCGCCGAGGACTTGAAATGAAGTCCCCCAGCATCCGCATCCCTCCCGGAAAAGTCATGCCCATTCCCCGCAAGCCCAAAGCGCATGATTTGGACGTGGAAGTGCTGGGCAGGGTTCTGCGGATCCATACCCTTGAATACGGGGACAGCCTTTCCAGGGCCAAGGAAGTATTGGAGTCCGGCTTTCACGACATGGAAGAGGCCTATGCGTTAACATGGGGAGGTTCCCCTTCGGCGCTGGACTCAACCACCTGGCTCCTAATGGGAGCCCTGAACCTGGCGCATCGTGTTGCGCAATTGGAACAGGCTGCTACCCGCACCACCCAAGACCTGGAACACACCCTTTCTAAACTGCTTGACGACGTTCCGGATGAAACCTGTGCCTCAGACATTGCCCCAGAGCTTCAGCCCGCATTCCCTTCTGGGGATAAAGGCCTGTTCGAAGGTGAAACCTGATCCCTGCGAGGCCCGTGCTTTGGCCACGCGCTTGTTCCGTATAACTGCCCGGGAGACCTTACCCCGCTTGTGTGCGTTCCGCGTTGCGGCGCGTCTGAAAAGCGGGTGCTCCGCAAGGAGCGGTGGTTTCCCCCCTATACCCTAGGGAACATGGCAAGCCCACACGACTGAGCGGGGACTTGGTTGACAACTTGGATGCGCGGGTGGCTCCACAACCTTTGGAGACACCTCGATGAATGCATTAATCCTGATCCTCTGTGTGGCCCTGGTTTTGTTGCTCGGTGCCGCGATTTTCTTTGCCCTTCAAGCCACCAAGGCTAAGGCGCAGGCCTCGGCGGGCACCGATGCCCGGATTCATGCGGAGGCCGAAGCTAAGGTCATCCGCGAACAGGCCATCAAATCGGCGGAATCCGAGAAGAAGGGGGCTAAGGACCGCGCACAGCGCGAAGCCGATGCCATCTTGAAGGAAGCCGAACTCAAGGCTAAGGAGCAGGCCCTGGCGGCGCGCCAAGAGGCCGAGAAAATCTTGCACGAGCGCCAGGGAGCCCTGGATAAGCAAGAGCAGCGTATCCAGTCCAAGGAAGAAAACTTGGACAAGAAGACCTCAGCCCTCGACGAAAAAAATAAAGGCATTGATCAGAAAACCAAGGAGCTGGAAACGGCCACCGAAAAGCGCAAGGCTGAGTTGGAGCTGCTTCAGGCCCAGCAGGCCGAAGCCAAGGCATTGGTGGAAGCTCAGAGTAAAAAACTTGAAGAGGTCGCCGGCCTAACCCGTGAAGACGCCAAAAAAGAAATCATCGAATCCATGGAGTACACCGCGAAGATGGACGCGGCCAAGCTCATCCGGCGCATCGAGGAAGAAGCCCAGGAAGAAGGCATGAAGAAGGCCCGCTGGACCATCGGCGCGGCCATTCAGCGCGTGGCCTCTGATGTTGTCTGCGAGACCGCTGTGAGCTCCGTGCAGCTGCCCAGCGATGACCTGAAGGGCCGCATCATCGGTCGCGAAGGGCGGAATATTCGTGCCATCGAAAAAGCCACCGGCTGCGATCTCATTGTGGATGACACGCCCGAGACCATCGTGGTGTCGAGCTTCGACCCCATTCGACGCGAAGTGGCGCGCCAGGCCATTCTCAAGCTGCTGGCCGATGGTCGCATTCATCCGGCGCGCATCGAAGAAGTGGTCGAAAAAACCAAAGTGGACATGGATCAACATCTGAAAGAAGTCGGCGAAGCTGCCGCCATCGAGTTGGGTTTCCCCGACGTCCATCCGAAATTACATAAACTCCTCGGTCGCCTGAAATACCGCACCAGCTATGGCCAGAATGTACTGGACCACACCAAGGAAGTCGCCCACATTGCCGAGTACATGGCGGGCGAAATGGGCTGCGACGCAAGGCTTGCCCGTCGCGCGGGGCTTTTCCATGACATCGGTAAGGCCATTGACCGCGAAGTGGAAGGCACCCACATCGAGATCGGCATGGAGATCCTGCGAAAGTTCGGCGAAAAGGAAGACGTCATCCACGCCATGAGTTGCCACCACGGGGATTTCGAGCCGCGCACGGTGGAAGCCATGCTCATCACCGCCGCCGACGCGCTCAGCGCCGCGCGCCCTGGGGCTCGGCGAGAAATGATGGAGACCTACGTCAAGCGACTGGAGCAGCTCGAGGGCATCGCCAATAGCTACAAGGGCGTACAGAAAAGCTTTGCCATGCAGGCGGGCCGTGAAATCCGCATTATGGTGGACGCAGGCCAGGTGAATGACGATCAGGCCTTCTGGATCGCCAAGGATGTGAGCAAGCGCATCGAAGCCGAGATGCAGTATCCCGGGCAGATCCGAGTGACCGTCATGCGCGAAACGAGAGCAACGGAGTTCGCGCGATAGGTCGGTCAGTGCGCTAGAGTTGCCTCACGGCTTCCAACATGACCCAAAAATCACACCTGACTCCAACCCCTACGCCGGTGCCAAAGGGAGCACTCTCCATCGAAGATGCGATATGGGCCTTGTGGGATGGATCTTCCACCCTCGCGCTCTGTGCATTTGATGAGCGCGGGAGGCTGCTGCGGATCAACGAGCGGATGCTGGCTTTGATGGGGCGCAGTGGTGCGGAAACGGGCCAAATATCGTTGGCCGATTTACGGATGGATTTGCCTGAAGCTGGCCTCCATGCTTGGTTTGAACGGGCCGTGGCCGAGCATCAGGGCTTCACCGATGATGCCGTTCTCCGACATTCCCTCGGCCATGAAATCCCAGTGAAGCAGACTTACGCAGTCATTTCGGAAGGGGAACACCGAACGCTTTATTGCTGGTCTTGGGACAACAGCGAAGAGCGCCTGTTGGCGGGCCGGGCCCAGGAAATAGCGAGCCAGAATCGAGTGCTGGCAGATGGCATTCTCGCCCTCAGTCTCTGCGGGTCAGAGGATGAGTTATTGCAGGTATTGTTGGGCCGCGCCGGGGCCGTCTATCCCTGCCTGAACTGGCTCTATGGCGAGATTACAGATCCAGCTCACCCTTCTGAAGTGGAAGTAAAGGCCTTCACACCTTCAAAATTCAAGGCGGTTTTCACAGGTATGCACGTTCCGATTCTTCGCAGCGCTTTTTCACACCAGCTCTACGAAGATCGCCAAGTCAGCTACGCCGGAGAGGGCAATGGAACCCTGGGGCTTCTCAATCCTCAGTTTGTGGAGACCTTTCCGCTCACGGGGATCCTGGGCGTTCCCCTGGTGTTCGAAGGAAAAGTTATGGGTGCTCTATTCGCCACGACTTTTAAGGGTGAACCCTCGCTGGCACCCACCGAAGCCCAGGTTAGCTCACTGCAGAATCTGGCTCGGGTCGGTGCCCTGGCCTTGCATCGTCTTCGGAGTCAGGCGCTGCTTCGCGAGGAAATGGCGCGGGTGTCACGACTCAATGACCGCCTTAAAAGTTTGCAGATATCTCTATCAGAAGTCGCCGTGCAGCAAGATCTTTCCAAAGTTTTGCGATCCCTGCTCGAGTTAATTCAGGAATCCACCGGCATATCCCATTGGGCGATCAGTGGACTCAGCGATGAAGCGACGCACCTTCGTTTTCTCGCTTCGGTGGGATTCCCCAAAGAAGCCGCGCTTCCTCCACCGATCACCATTGGGGGACCAGCGTCTGCGGTCAGCGGACGGGCCGTGGCCGAGGGACGAATGGTGGTGGTTCCCGATCTGAGCTTGGATGCCGCATGTCAGCCCTATCTGATGTACTTGACGCCCTATGGGCTTCGTTCTGCGTTTGCATCACCGTTGCGGAATCGCGAGGGCGAATTGCTCGGCGTGTTGACGGGCTATCACACCGAGTTAGGGGAGCCCACAGAGGAAATTTTGTCGCAGACGAGTTTATTCTCCATGCTGGCGACGCTGGCCATCGAACGATTCCGATTGTGGAGCCGGCTCCAGAAAGAGCTGGGTCAACGACGGGAATCCGAGGCGCTTTACAAAACCCTTGTTGAGGAATCCCTCTCCGGCGTTTACCTGATCCAAAACGGAATCTTCATTTATGCCAATCCGCCCATGCGGGAAATGTTTGGGTATACCGAAACTGAACTCAGCGGAAAACCTGCCTCGGATTTAGTGGCACCCCACGAGAAGGAACAAGGGCGAGAGCGGTTGTTAGACGATGTGAGGTTGCGCGGGCCCGGCGAAACCCAGGCAGTCCGCTATACCTTCGATGCTCAACATAGGGATGGCAGGATTTTCCCCGTTGAGGTGCACGGAAGCCTGGTGGAAATCGGAGGCAAGCCGGCGGTTTTAGGAGTAATGCTCGACATCACCGACCGCCAGCGCGCGCAGGATCAGCTGGCGAGCAACGTGGAACAATCCAGGATTTTGGCTGAGTCTGCCCAGGCGCTCACCCTCGCCAAAGGTGAAGACTCCCTGATGAGCGCGCTTTTTGAAGGCGCCACACGACTCACAGGAATGCCCCACTGGTGGCATAACCAGTACGACCCCGCCACTGAATCGAGCCTTTCAACCCATTGGACTCAAGGGCTCGAAAAGTATCTCTCTCCGGCCCAGATCCGGGAGCCTGTGACGCTTTTGGAGTTTCCATTCCTGCGTGAACTGCACTTGGAAAAGTCATCCTCATGGATTCAAGTTTGCGAAGAGAATCCACAATTTACTCCCGAATACCTTGCAAGGTTGCCGCGCCGATCTCTCGTGGGAGTGCCGCTGTTGTACGAAGGTGAGGCCGTAGGGGTGCTGCTGGGCGGGACCCTTGGTGATGAAGGCCCGAGACACTTGTCAGAGAATCAGTTCGGAGCGCTTCAGAGCCTTGCCGCAACGGCGGGATTGGCCCTGAGTCGCCTTCGGGATCGCGCGGCGATGGAGGTCAGTGAGGAGCGGTACCGCCAACTTTTCGATCGATCTACTGATGCGATGCTACTGGCAGATGAGACGGGTTTTGTTTTAGGAAACGAAGCGGCGGCGCAGCTTTTTGGCATTCCGCGAATGGCGATCGTGGGTAAACAAGTGGGGGATTTCAGCCCCGAATTCCAATTCGGCGGAGAGCGCAGCCGCGAGTTAGCGGCGCGGTATATGAAAGAAACATTCGAGGGGAAAGTATTGATCTTTCCTTGGCAGAATGTACGGGCCGACGGGACGCTCATCCACACTGAAATCAAGGTGGGTTTGGTGCGCCACGGAGACCGGGATCTCTTGCAATGCATTCTCCGAGACGTCACCGAGGCCAAACGGGCCCAGGCGAAAAACGAAGAACTTCAGCACCAGCTTTTCCAGGCACAAAAAATGGAGAGCCTCGGAGTTCTTGCCGGCGGCATCGCCCACGACTTCAATAATCTTCTGATGGGTATTCTTGGTTACGCAGGCTTGGCCAAGGATTATTTGGAGCCCGGCAGTCCCGCCGTGGACCACCTTAAGGCCATTGAAACCGCAAGCCTTCGCGCCGCAGATTTGACCCGCCAATTGCTGGCCTACGCTGGGCGTGGGCAATTTCACGTGGAGTATCTGGACTTGAGCGTCCACGTGGAGGGTATGGCCCATCTGCTGGAGATGACCCTCACCAAACAAGCGACCCTGCAACTGGATTTGGGCAATGGCCTTCCTTTGATTCATGGAGATCCAGCCCAGATCCAGCAAGTGGTCATGAACCTGCTCATCAACGCCGGTGAAGCCATCGAGGCTCTCGACGCCAAAGCCGGTGGCGGCTTGATCCGCCTGCGCACGGGGCTAGAAAGCCTTGATGCGAATGCGATCCATGGCTTGATGGAGAACGCCCTGTTGAAACCGGGGGCTTACGTTTTGCTCGAAGTCTCGGACACGGGGCTCGGTATGGATGCATACACCCTGGCCCATATCTTCGAGCCATTCTTTACGACGAAATTCACGGGTAGGGGGCTGGGCCTCTCGGCGATTCTGGGCATCGTTCGAGGCCATGGGGGTGGCCTTTCGGTGAGCTCGGCGCCAGAGCGAGGCACCACGTTCCGGATTTACCTCCCGGCGCAAATGGATATCTCCCCCGCGATCTCACCGATGGTCTCCAAGGGCCCGACCCCACCTGCGACCCCGAATGCTTGGGTGCTCATAGTGGACGACGAGGACACGGTGCGAGAGGTTGCCCGCGAAACGCTGCTGGTGGCAGGTTTCAGGGTCCTGGAGGCCAATAGTGGTTTTCAGGCGCTGGAAATGCTCGACCGCCATGGCGCCGAGGTGGCCTTGGTGCTGCTCGACATGACCATGCCGGAAATGAGCGGCGAGACTACGTTTCACGAAATCCGAAAACATTGGCCTCACCTGCGGGTGCTCCTGAGTTCGGGATTCCCTGAATCCAGCGTTTCCTCTGCCTTCAAGGAGCCGGGTCTGGCGGGATTCATCCAGAAACCCTACGGACCCAAAGCGCTTCAAATCAAAGTCCGAGAGGTATTGGGACAAGAAAGGTGATGCGTACCTGGCCACCTTTTTTCCTGCTCTTACTCTCGAATACCGCGATGGCTCACCGCACTCCCCCAGCTCCTCGTCAGGCCTCTTCCACGCTTGGTTTCAGCCTCAAGGGATTGCGCATGTTGATGGCTATGGAGGGCCGTTTCGTCAAAAAAGGCCGCCACGTGGTCCATGGTGGCCTCATGCCGCATATCGGATACGGGCACCGGCTGTACGAGGAAGAACTACCTCAATTTCAAAAAGGCATCGGTGAAGGAGAGGCTGAGTCGCTGCTGACGATGGACGCGGAGAGGGCAGCCACAAATGTGCGTGAGGCCGTCAAGGTGCCCCTTTCCCAGAGTGAATTCGACGCGCTGGTGATGCTGGCCTACAACATCGGCGACGCCGGATTCCGAAGCTCTGGTGTGCTGCAAAGGCTGAACGAGGGACATCGGAGTCAGGCCGCCGAAGCGTTTTTTGATCACGTTCGTTTTCACAAAGGGCGGGGTGAAAGCTCACGGGGCCCCGAAGCGAGCATGACTGTAAGCCCGCCCAGCCCAGCGATCCGCCGCCGTCGCGGGGATGAGAATTACCTATTCCGCACAGGCCGCTACATTGAGTTGGCGCCAAAAAACGGAGCGGAATCTTCCTGATGACCGGCTCGATAAATTTCCTTCTGGAGTCTCCATGGTGTCCTACGAAGTGACCATCGAAACGGAGCCTCAGATCGCAGTGGCTTTTGAAACCTATATGCGGGAGAAACACATCCCTGAAATCATGGCCACGGGCTGTTTCATCGCGATTATTTTCGAGAAAGCCTCGCCCATAAAATTCCGCACGCGCTATGAAGCCAGTAGCCATAAGGATCTGGATCGCTACCTTGGCGAGCATGCCACCCATTTCCGCACGGATTTCGTGGCGCATTTTCCGAAAGAGGTGAAGCCCAGTCGTGAGGTCTGGGTGGTTCAACAGGGCTGGAACAAATAGCCAGGATTCTACCCCTAGGTCATTCGCGCGCGCTCGAAAGCCAAGATTGCCTGCTTGCGCGGAGCGCCCCAATGGTAGTGACCGAAGGCTCCGGTGGACTGAATCACTCGATGGCAGGGGATCAAGCATGCGATAGGGTTTTGGCCCACCGCAGAACCTACGGCCCGCGAAGCCCTAGGAGACCCGGTGAGTTGCGCAAGATCCCCATAGGCCAGAGCCTGCCCCGGTGGAATTCGGAGCAGGGCTTCCCACGTTTTCATTTGAAAAGGTGTGCCCTTGAGCACAAGGCTAAGGGGCTGATCGGTCTTACCTTCGATTCGACGGTTGAATGCCTGGGCATAACTACGGATCAATACGGGCGAAGCCTCCAGCTTGGCCTCAGGCCAGCGTTGGCGCAGCGTTGCAAAGGCTTCTTCAGGCCCACCTTCCACCAGAAAAGAAAGTCCGCACAACCCACGCTCTAACGCCGCGAAGAGCGCGGGCCCGAAGCGCGT
>JAYVXV010000216.1:0-4883 GCA_043784905.1 Holophagaceae bacterium
TCGGTGAAGGTTTCCTTGGTTTCCAGGACCACGTCTTTCAGGGCGTCGCGGTCGGCCTTCTGATCGATCACGGGTACCAGTTGTGGGAAGACGAAGGCGCGTTCTTTGGGTAGACCCAGGGCATCCATGCGGGCTTTGGAATCCCTTTGCCAGTCCTTGTTCACCTTGGTGCCGTATTCCGCGAAGAAAGATTCGGCCCCGGCACGGTCGCCCATGGATTTGAAGGTCTGGAGCTTGGTGACCACCTGGCCGATGCCCACGCGGGCTTTTTGTACGTCGGTGACTTGGACGAAGTAGTGGCCATCTTTTTGGACCACGGCGACGCCAAAATCTTTGGTGGGCTGGACCAAATAATTGAGCACCAATTGACGGCCCCGGAAATGGGCCTCGCGAATGGTGTCGCCTTCCACCAGGCCGTTGGCGCGGAGCTGACCGCCTAGGTAACCCAAGTACATGGCCCTGGCCGCGGTCATCTGATCTCCAGCGCTCACGCCGCCGATCTCCACGACTTTCGGGTCGAAAAATTGGTAAAGCGCAACGCAATCGGCGCGGCATTCTTCCAGCGCGGAATAGGTGGGGCCGATTTTTTTGGCGGGATCTTCGCCTTTCAGGCTTTCATCGGGCTGGCCTGAACCGTGGCCGATGACCTCGTGCATGTAGACGGTCCACTGGCGGCCCAGATCCCCGAATTTAGTGATGAGATCTTGGTCTTCGGGCAGGTAGAAAGCCTGGATGGTTTGGGCTTTGACCTTGGCGCTCTGGGCGCTTTCGATGTTCAGCAACACCACATTTTTGGAGCCGTACTGTTTGCGGACATCGGAATAATTCGGCAGGTTGTACGCTGCGGGGCTCATGGGGCCACTATCGGCGGTCTCGATGATGACGTTCACCACCGAGGCGATGGGCGGCTCCACCTTCGTGCGCTTCCACATATCCGGCCAGGGCATCTTGGCTTCAAAATAGAGGGCGCTTTGGCTGAGTTTTTCGATCTTATCGGAATCTGAACGGAAGCTCACGTTGGCTTCGTAGCTGCCAATGACGGCGCGGGGGTCTTTATAAACCTCGTAGAACCCGTTGAGATAATCCACCGTGGAGCGGGTCTTGAGCCAGGCGATGCTGTGATCCTTGAAGGTCTGCTCGTTGCCCGTTTCAAAATAAGTGATGAGGTCCACGAGGCCCTTCATCTGCGTGGAAATGGGCTCATAGCGAATTTTCTTTTGGCCGTCTTTCATCACTTCGACCTGCTCGTCGTCCACGTAACCCAAGGCTTTTCGCAGCCAGTACGCGACGAGTTCGAGCTGATCGCCATAGACGCCACCGATCTTGAATTCCTCGGCCTCGGCGAACTTCCGGCCTTTTTTGTCTTTCTTTAAGGCAAAGCGGACGTTGAGTTTTCCTTGAGCCTCGGCGGACAAGGCCTCGATTTCCTTCGTGGTGATGCCAGGCTCGTAGAGCCCGTTGTTGCTGGTGGCGACGATATCTACGCCCGACACCTGATTCACCTGAATGGGTTCCACCTTGGGATCAAATATCTGCGGACGCAGCGTGGCCAACTGTTTTGCGAGGGTGACCCCGCGCTTCAGGCCGAACTCCGCGCCGTTCTTTTGCGCTAAGTGGGCAGCCTTCTCCAATTGTTTGAAGGTGAGGAGACGTGGCACAAACTTCGTATGGCTGGTGTGACCGTATTGACCATGGTTGGCCCAAACGAATTTGAGGTATTCCTCCAACCCTTCGAGTGTTCCAACGTCCACGCCTTCGCGATGAAGGTAGATCTGCTCCAGTAGATCCTTGATCTCGAATGCATAGCGATGGTTTTGAAAATAGGCGATGTCATTGCCCGCGATGGCGGCCCGATAAAGGAAATACGCATACTTGCGCTGGGTGGGTTTGAGTTGGTCAAACCCAGGGGCATCTACGCCCAAAATCATGAGCTCGCGTCCCCCTTCTCCGAGGCGTTCCAGTTCACCCACACGGTTTGGGGTGGTGGCGGTGGGAGTCGCGGGAGTCTGGCCCAGGAGCAGGGTTCCAGCCGCCAGGGCGAGTGTCAGCTTCGTCTTCATGAAATCTCCCGAGGAGCACAAAAAATATCCGGTCATGAACTCGATGCGGGAACCGCGACGAGAGGAATCTCGGCTAATACCGCGTTGCCCGCGCCTTCTTGGCTGCGCAACGAGATGCGACCGCCGTGCTGACGGACGACAGCTGCTGCGACCGCCAGACCCATGGATTCCAGGTCCTCCGTGGAACCTAGCTCAAAAGCCTTGTTGCTGAAAACGGGGCCAGAATCCTGGACGGCGATCTGTAAGGTTTCACCTACAAAGCGCGTGGAAATGCGGGCTCGTTTTGCGGGTGATTTCACGGCGGAGTTGACCGCATTACGCAGGAGCCCGACCAGCGCTTCGCGTATCAGATCTGGATCCAGTCCTCCATCGGGGGAAGCTGGGTCTAAGCTCGCATCCAAAGTCACGCCCATGGCGATGGCCTCGGCTTCCACACGTTTTTGAGCTTCGAGCACCAAGCTGTTCACCTGGGTCGGTTCAAGGCGCAGGGCCGACGGATTCAGAACGATTTGAAGCGGCCGCAACAAGGATTGAAGGGCGTCGAGAGATTTCTGAAGTTTTGAAGCCTGCGCCGTCTGAGCGCCATCTTCGCCTGCGTTCTCGTGGATCAAGCGGATCTGGGCCGCGATGGGATTAATGCGCGCAGAGAGGGCAGAAAGCACGGGGGGCAGGATGCGTGCATAATTCGGCTGGTTTTGAGAATCCACCAGCTTTTTTTCCAGGTCTTTTTGTTCGCCAAGATCCCGCACGAGCGCCGAAAAAGCGAGCACGCGATCATCAGCTCCGCGCACCGGCGCGTAGGTGATGCGCACCGGGAATTCAGCGCCGCCTTTTCTCAATCGCGTGGTCTGGATATCGCGCAAGGTCTGGCCCTGAGAAACCTGGTTGACCGCCTGAGCCAACTCTCCGGCGCGGGCGTCGGGCGTGAGGGTCTGCATGGTGTGACCCACGATCTCTGTGCGGGCGTACCCAAACATGGTTTCGGCCGCCGTATTCCAGGTAAGGATCTTGCCATCCGCACTGAAAGAAATGATGGCTTCCCCCACGCCCTGAATGACGCCTTCGAGGTAGCGGCGTGTCTTGAGATTGTCCTGATTGGCCCGTTCGAGCTGGGCGTAGAGTGTGGCCATCTCGCCGTTCTTTGCCTCTAATGTGTCCTTGGTCTGTTTGAGCTCCGAATAGAGCCGCGCCGTTTCCATATTGGATTTCAGGGCGTCTTCCAGCAGCTCCGAAGCGTCCACGACTTTGCCCGGAACCAGGTCAGAAATACTCACATTGCTATGGCGTAATACGGTGGATTCAGGTTGGGCTGGGGCCTCGGCCGTTGTAGGCAACTCGTGCATATTGGCGCGGATGTTCGTGTCAATGAGATTGAGCATCTCGTCGAAATCTTTGATTTTTTTGTCCAGGTGATACTTCTTAAAAGTCGCGCCCACGGTCTCGCGGGTGATGGCCAAGAAGGTCTCCAACACGCCGGGTCCGCGGTTCGCCACGGCCTCGAAATAGGGCACGTTCCTAAAATTGAGGCGCCTATTCATCACACCCACGGGCATCGCATCGGGCAGGTCGCGCTTGTTGTATTGGAGTACGAAGGGGATCTGCTTGATGTTCAGGCGATTCGCATTGAGGTTGTGATACAGGTTTGAGAGTGAGTCCACGTTGTCTTGCATCTTGGATTCGGTACTGTCCGCCACGAACACCACCCCATCCGCACCCCCCAGCACCACTCGGCGCGAAGCGTCGTATTGCACTTGTCCGGGCACCGTGTAGATCTGCAAATGCACAGCGTTGCCGTAGATGTAGCCGAGGTTGATGGGCAGCAAATCGAAAAACAACGTGCGGTCTTCCTGGGTATTGACACTAAACATCTCGCCACGCTGCTGGTCCTGGCACATGGCGTGAAGGGTGTGCAAATTCGTGGTCTTCCCGCTGAGGCCGGGTCCGTAATAGACCAGCTTCAGAAGGATTTCGTTGGCTCGTGTGTTGAATTGGACCATGGGCTTTTGGGGGTTAGATGAAAAACCAGACTAGCAGGGACCGGCAGGCCGGAGTGGAGGGGAGCCCCATGCTAGGATGATTCCGCGTAAAAGAAACCCTGAAACACCGTGAATGCCAACCTGGAGCCGTGATTGAGCATTCCGACCCACGTCGCGATCATCTTCTCGGTATCCCCGTTGGGGATACGCGAGGCCTCGGCACCAGTCTTTGTAACCCGTGATTCGGGCCAAGGGGCAATGTGAACATTCCTCCTCACGTCGCCGCCATCTTCTCGGTATCCCCGTTGGGGATACGCGAGGCCTCGGCACCAGTCTTTGTAACCCGTGATTCGGGCCAAGGGGCCTAGTGAGCATCCCACATCACGTCGCGATCATTATGGACGGGAATGGGCGCTGGGCGGCGCAGCGGGGCTGGTCGCGCATCAAGGGCCACAAGGCGGGCGTTAAGGCCGTGGAAGATGTGCTGGAAGCCGCGGTGGCCGAGGGCATTGGTCACTTAAGCCTCTTTGCTTTCTCCACTGAAAACTGGAAGCGGCCCACCCAGGAAGTTTCCAGCCTCATGGCTCTGCTTCGGATGTACCTGCGGATGTTCCGCCGCCGCTTTATCGAGAAGCGCATCCGTTTCCATCACATCGGCGCCATTGAGGGGATGCCCGAAGGTATCCAGCGCGACATTCGGGAGCTAGAAGCCGCCACGGCCCAGCACCCTGGAATGGTGTTCCATCTCGCACTCAATTACGGATCGCGGTTGGAGCTCGTGCACGCAGCGCGGGCTTGCGTGGAAGAGGGTCTCGCCCCCGAAGCCATCACCGAAGCGGCCCTGGCG
>JAYVXV010000217.1:0-4873 GCA_043784905.1 Holophagaceae bacterium
CGAGCATCGGGGTGCCATCCAGCCAGGGCAGGCTGGCGTCGAGCGCGGCCACCAGAGAACCAAGGCGGCGGCGATGGAAAGCCAGCGTGGCGATGAGATTGCAGCCCGGCGCGGGAAGAACGGCGCAGAGATTCAGGCCCGCTGCGTTCCCTTCAAACCCCTCGAATGCTTCAAACCCTTCGAGGGCCTCAAGTAGGTGGATCGCCCGAGCGCCCAATACTAATAGGGTCGGGAGCCCGTGGCCACGCTGGCGCTCGACCAGCACCAGTGAGCCCCCGTTGCCGGACAGCACCGTGCCACCCAAGTTTGCGGCCAATCGAAGGGCTTCGTGATCCATCTCTCCATCATCCGGTATTTTGAGCCTGTTTCAGAATGGGACGATGCCGCGCTGGGAGCGCCGGGCGAGCGAGGCAAGGCAGCCGACCACGGCATATCGGCTATACGCCACGGGAGGGTAACGCAGCATCGCGCCGCCCGCCGCCCCAGCCCGAAGGGACGGGGCCAGCCGCGCACATCGCGGCGTCAGCGGCCTTGTGCGTATGATTTATACGCAGCCGCGGCCACTTCCTTGCGCTGCATCGCGGCTGACCTCCGTCGCGGCGCCGCCCCATTCTGAAACAGGCTCAAGCTCATGACAGAAACCCGTCCCCGATGTTTTCTTCTCGCGCGCCAAGGTCGTGACGATAAGGAAGAGACCGTCGAGGATCACCTACAGGAACTCGTGGAGCTGGCACGGGCCGGGGGCTTGGAGCCTATGGGACAGGCGCGGCTCAAGCGCGCTACGCCCGAGGCCCGCAGTTTTTATGGCAAAGGCCAATTGGAGGCCTCCTCAAGCGAGGGGAAAAGCCTGGGCGCCACGGTGCTCATTTGCGACGACGAGCTGAGCGGCGGGCAGGTGCGCAATATCGAGAAAGCCACCGGGATGAATTGCATGGATCGCACGGGGCTGATCCTGAGCATTTTTGAACAAAGGGCCCAGACACGTGAAGCGAGAGCCCAGGTGGAGCTGGCACGCTTTGAATACGAATTGCCGAGATTAAAAGGCGCGTGGACCCATCTCGAAAGGCAGGCTGGGGGCGTGGGCACTCGTGGAGGCGCGGGAGAAACGCAAATCGAAGTGGATCGCCGCATGACCCGGCTCCGAATTTCGCAGTTGAAAAAGGAATTGCAGCATTTGGAAAGGGTGCGCGAAACCCAACGCCAGGGCCGAGTTCCGGGCCTGCCACGAGTGGCTTTGGTGGGCTATACCAACGCGGGGAAGACCAGCATCTTGAAATGCCTGACGGGCGAAGGCGAGCCCAAGGACATGCTCTTTGCCACGCTGGATACCACCACGCGGAAGGCTTGGCTCGGCGCGGACGACGAAACCGGTGCGCCAAAACAAGCGCTTGTTTCGGACACGGTGGGATTCATTCGCAAGCTGCCCCATCAACTGGTGGCGGCCTTTCGCTCAACCTTGGGCGAAGTGCGCACCGCCGAGGCCTTGTTGGTGGTGGCGGACGCCGCCCATCCCGATCTTGAGGAACACTTGAAGATTGTTGGAGCGACGCTTCACGACATCGGCTGTGGGGATCATCCACGACTGCTGGTGCTCAATCAAGTGGACCGCCTGACCCGGCCGAGACGCTTGGACATGAAGAAGAAACATCCCGGTGCAGTCTTCAGTTGCGCCCTGACGAAAGATGGCCTTGCAGAAGTCCGAGAATGGCTCTGCGAGTTGATTCCAGGGCCCCCACGGGCGCGGGATTTAGAAGACTGGGAACGGCCGGAAACGCCTGTGGTCGAATCTCAGTCCGTTTGAAAAAAATTGAGTACCCCTTAAAACGAGCCATGATAGTTTCTTGTTTATGCAAGATTTTCCGCTTTGGGATGAATCCTCCCTTCTGCTCCTGATCTCCGCCACGCGGCGACGCATCCGGCAAGTGGCCTGGCGCTGGTTGGCGCCCTATGACGTGACCCCCCAACAGTACATGGTGCTGATGGTTCTCCTGGAGAAACCGGGCCTTTCCCTGCGCGAACTTGCGGAGCTGGTGTGGGTGGACAATCCCACCGCCAGCCGCATCGTTAAGAATTTACAGGAGCGCGGCCTTGTGGAGGTGTCGGCGGATCCCGGTCATGGGCGCCGACTCAAGCTCGGTCTCACATCCGCCGGGAAAGATCTGGCAACTTCGCTGCGGCGGGTGCGCAAATGCATCCTAGACGGCATGGAAGTGGGCTTCAGTGCCTCCGACAGCGAGGCTGTTCGCAAAAGCCTCCGCCGCGTGATGGTCAACTTGGCGAACTTGGAACGCGATGGGATTCCGGCGGAAATCATCGAAACCGCAAAAGCAAAGTAAGGCTCTCACATGTGGATTGTCCGCCTGGCTCTTCGGCGACCTTATACAACCGCCGTGTTCTGCCTGCTCATTTTATTGATGGGGCTCTTATCCTCGTCACGAATGCTGGTAGATATTTTCCCTAGCATTGATATACCCGTTGTCTCGGTGGTTTGGAGCTACCAGGGCCTGACTCCCGAAGAGATGGAACGCCGCGTGGTGATCCTTAGCGAGCGTGCCTATTCCACCACCGTGGGCGGTGTTGAACGCATCGAGTCCCAAAGCATCCAAGGCACCGGTCTTCTGAAAATATATTTCCAGCCCGGTACGGATATCGGCGCGGCCATCGCGCAGATCGCTGCGGTGAACGGCACCATTCTGCGCATTATGCCGCCGGGCATGACGGCTCCCACGGTGATTCAGTTCAATGCGTCCAACGTGCCGGTGGTGCAGCTGACCGCCAAAAGCGAGACGCTTCCCGAGCAGCAACTGGTGGACTACACCCTCAATTTCGTGCGGGTGCGGCTCTTTACGATTCCGGGACTTTCCACACCGGCGCCTTACGGCGGCAAGAGCCGTCAAGTTACCGTGGACATTGATCCCGCGAAGCTCGCCGCCCGGGGCCTGAGCCCTGCGGACGTGGTGACCGCGCTGTCTTCTGAAAACGTCATCACGCCGGCGGGCATCGCAAAAATGGGGAGCCGGGAAGTCGCCGTTCTCACCAACTCTAGCCCTTCCTCGGTGGACCAATTCAATCAGTTGCCCATCAAGGTGGTGAACGGGGCGCCAGTGCTGCTGGGGGATGTGGCCCACGTCTATGATGGATTTGCAGATCAGACCAACATCGTGCGCATCAACGGTCATCGCGCGACCTACCTAGCCATCCTGAAAAAATCCGACGCTTCCACGCTCGCAGTGGTGGACGCAGCGAAGGAAGCCCTGCCTGCGATCCAGGCGGCTGCGCCCCATGGCATGGAGCTCAAGTTCGATTTCGATCAGAGCCATTTCGTTCGCGGCGCCATCTCCGGCGTCATTACCGAAGCCCTCATTTCGTCCTTGCTTGTATCGCTGATGATCCTCGGATTCCTGGGCTCCTGGCGCAGCATGGTGGTGGTCTGTACGTCCATTCCTCTGGCAATCCTGTGTGGGCTTATTGGCCTGAAACTCATGGGCCAGAGCTTGAATATTATGACCCTCGGAGGCCTCAGTCTCGCCATCGGAATGCTGGTGGATGACGCCACAGTGGAAGTCGAAAACATCCATCGCAACGCGGCCATGGGCAAGACGCTCACCGTGGCGATTCTCGATGGCGCCAACCAGATTGCGACGCCAGCCATCGTGGCGACGCTCGCCATCTGTATCGTGTTTTTTCCGGTGGTGCTGCTCTATGGTCCGGCGAAATACCTGTTCACGCCCTTGGCCATGGCCGTGGTGTTTTCGATGCTCGCGTCCTACGTTTTATCGAGAACGCTGGTGCCAACCCTGTCTCGGATGTTGATGGAAAACCATCAGCACGACCATGACGGAAAGCAAGATTTTTCGGCGCGGTTCAATCGCTGGCGGGAAGACAAATTGAACCGATTTCAGGAGGCCTACGGACGCATTCTGGAAAAAGTTCTACATCACCGCAAGGCCGTATTGTGGGGCTTCGGAGGCTTCTTCTTCATCAGCGGAGGCCTGTTGTTCACCCTGGGCCAGGACTTTTTCCCTACGGTGGATGTGGGGCTGATGAAGCTGCATGTGAGAGCCCCGGCGGGCACACGGCTTGAAGAAACCGAGCGGCTCATCGCCGAGGTCGAAAGCGAATTACGGCGTCAAATTTCAGTGAAGGATCTCGATTCCATCAACTCGAACATCGGCGTACCTATCTCCTACAACATGGCCTTTATGCCATCGGATAACGTGAGCAGCCAGAATGCGGATGTCTTCGTCTCGCTCAGGCCCGAGCATGAGCCCACCGCCGCCTACATGCACGCGCTGCGGGACTCGCTGCCTAAGCGGTTTCCCGGCGTGGAATTCTATTTTCAACCGGCTGATATCGTTAGCCAGGTGTTGAATTTTGGTGTGGCGGCGCCCATAGACGTGCAGGTGGAAGGCAACAATCTTCCAGCGGACTATGCCACGGCCCGGGCGCTGAAAGATGGGCTGCGTGCGATTCCTGGCGTGGCGGACGTGCGCATCAAACAGGTTTCCGATGCACCTGCGGTAAGGGTAGACGTGGATCGCCTGCGGGCGGCGAAGGCGGGACTTACCCAAAAAGATGTGGCCAATGGGTTGCTGGTCTCTCTCTCTGGGAATGGCCAGTTGGCACCATCCTTTTTTCTGAATCCCGCCAACGGTGTGAATTACACCGTGAATGTGAAAGCCCCCGACCGTCTTTTGGATTCAGGCGACAAACTCATGGCCACGCCCTTCGCCCTTCCCGGTGGCGCACTCCTGCTGCAGGCCGATGGGGGGCGCAGCGCCGCCCCCACCGGCCAAGCTTCATCGCAGCCACTCTCTAATTTCGCAACTCTGACGCGCACCACGAGCCCCGTCGAGATTAGCCACTACACCGT